>CAJPRB010000005.1:0-24983 GCA_905372925.1 uncultured Streptococcus sp. | reverse complement strand
TATTCTATGTTATATTGGAAGTATGAGTTTTTTCTGACAGTCTTTCATTTTTACTTATATTATGTGATGAACTGACTGGTCCCCAAGGGGGCTTGCAGCCTATAAATCGTAAACGAAATCTTATCATCACTGATTGATATGATAGGAACTGAAAGATATCAGAACATTCATCATTATGTTCAAGGAGAAAAACAGTGAAAAAAAGAAAAAAGCTTGCCCTATCTCTTGCGACTCTTTTGCTTGCAGGTTTTCTAGCCGGATGTGCAAGCTGGATTGATCGTGGAGAAACCATGACAGCCGTCGGTTCAACTGCCCTTCAGCCTCTGGTCGAAGCCGCAGCAGACGAATTTGGTTCAAAAAATATCGGAAAAACAGTCAATGTTCAAGGTGGTGGATCGGGTACAGGACTATCCCAAGTTCAGTCTGGAGCAGTTGACATCGGGAACTCTGACGTCTTTGCAGAGGAAAAAGAAGGAATCGATGCTTCGGCTCTAGTAGACCACAAGGTTGCAGTGGCTGGACTTGCAGTGATTGTAAACAAGGAAGTGGATGTTGAAAATCTCACAACCGAGCAACTTCGCAAAATCTTTACAGGTGAAGTGACCAACTGGAAAGAAGTTGGGGGCAAAGACTTAGCTATTTCAATCATCAACCGTGCAGCAAGTTCGGGTTCGCGAGCAACCTTTGACAATGTCGTAATGAATGGTCAGGCGGCTATGCAGAGCCAAGAGCAGGATTCCAATGGGATGGTCAAGTCCATTGTATCCCAAACGCCTGGAGCCATTTCTTACCTGGCCTTTGCCTATGTAGATGACTCCGTGAAAAGCATGAAACTAAATGGGTATGAGCCTACGTCTGAAAATGTAACGACCAACAACTGGCCTTTGTGGTCTTATGAACATATGTACACACTTGGTCAGCCAAATGAGTTAGCTGCTGAATTCCTGAATTTCGTCCTCTCAGATGAAGCCCAAAATGGAATTGTTAAGGGCATGGGCTATATCTCTATCAATGAAATGAAAGTCCAAAAGGATGCTTCAGGTACTGTTACAGCAGTAGAAGGAGGTCAATAATGAATCAAGAAGAATTATCTAAAAAATTACTCTCTCCTTCAAAGAACTCTCGCCTTGAGAAGTTTGGTAAAGGTTTGACCTTCACTTGCCTTTCTTTGATTGTCATCATTGTGGCGATGATTTTGATTTTTGTAGCCCAAAAAGGCTTGTCGACCTTCTTTGTCAATGGGGTCAACATCTTTGATTTCCTCTTTGGGCAAACTTGGAATCCTTCAGGTAAACAATTTGGTGCCCTTCCGATGATTTTGGGTTCCTTTATTGTGACGATTTTATCGGCCCTCATCGCAACTCCCTTCGCTATTGGAGCTGCAGTCTTTATGACAGAAGTATCACCAAAGGGTGCAAAGATTTTGCAACCAGCCATTGAACTTCTTGTTGGGATTCCTTCAGTCGTCTATGGATTTATCGGTTTGCAGGTTGTGGTTCCATTTGTTCGTAGTGTCTTTGGTGGAACTGGTTTTGGAATCTTGTCAGGGATTTTTGTTCTCTTTGTTATGATTTTGCCGACTGTAACTTTTATGACAACAGACAGCTTGCGTGCTGTTCCTCGTCATTACCGTGAAGCTAGTTTAGCTATGGGAGCCACTCGTTGGCAAACCATCTGGCGTGTGACCTTGAAAGCAGCGCGTTCAGGTATTTTCACTGCAGTGGTCTTTGGGATGGCGCGTGCCTTCGGTGAAGCCCTTGCTATTCAGATGGTGGTCGGAAACTCAGCAGTTATCCCAACCTCGCTAACAACACCAGCTGCGACTTTGACTTCTGTTTTGACCATGGGTATCGGAAACACCGTCATGGGAACGGTTGATAATAACGTTCTCTGGTCACTGGCCTTAGTCTTGCTCTTGATGAGTTTGGCCTTTAACAGTGTGATTAAATTGATTACGAAAGAAAGAGGAAAGAAAAACTATGCACGCTAAGAAATTAGATAAACTTGCAACAGCTGTCCTCTATACCATTGCGGGTATCATCGTGACCATTCTGGCGTCCTTGATTCTCTATATCCTAGTTCGTGGTTTGCCCCACATCTCTTGGTCCTTCTTGACTGGGAAATCTTCTTCCTATCAGGCAGGGGGAGGTATCGGGATTCAGCTTTATAATTCCTTTTTCCTTTTGGTTATTACCTTGGTTATTTCTGTTCCTTTATCCATGGGAGCTGGCGTTTTCCTTGCTGAGTATGCCAAAAAAGGTCCTTTAACCAATTTTATTCGTACCTGTATTGAGATTTTGTCTTCTTTACCATCGGTCGTTGTAGGTCTCTTTGGTTACTTGATCTTTGTAGTCCAGTTTGAGTATGGATTTTCAATCATTTCAGGTGCCTTGGCCTTGACGGTCTTTAACCTCCCTCAGATGACTCGAAATGTTGAGGACAGTTTGAGACACGTTCACCATACGCAACGTGAGGCTGGCTTGGCTCTTGGTATTTCTCGTTGGGAGACTGTGGTCCATGTCGTCATTCCAGAAGCCCTTCCAGGCATCGTAACGGGTGTTGTCTTAGCCTCTGGCCGTATCTTTGGTGAGGCCGCCGCTCTTATCTATACGGCAGGACAGTCTGCTCCAGCCCTTGACTGGTCTAACTGGAATATCCTCAGTGTTACCAGCCCTATCTCAATCTTCCGTCAAGCAGAAACCTTGGCTGTCCACATCTGGAAAGTCAATAGCGAAGGAACTATTCCTGATGCTACCATTGTATCCGCTGGTTCTGCCGCCGTGCTCCTCATCTTTATCTTGATTTTTAACTTTGGAGCTCGCAAACTCGGAAGCTATTTACACAAGAAATTAACCGCTGCCTAAAGGAGAAGCCATGTCAAAATATAACTGGGATGAAAAGCATATCATCACCTTTCCTGAAGAAAAAGTGGCCCTCTCTACCAAGGATTTACATGTTTACTATGGTAAAAATGAATCCATCAAGGGCATCGATATGCAATTTGAAAAAAATAAAATTACAGCCTTGATTGGTCCTTCTGGATCAGGGAAATCTACTTATCTTCGCAGTCTCAATCGGATGAATGATACCATTGATATTGCCAAGGTAACAGGTCAAATCCTCTACCGAGGGATTGACGTTAACCGTCCAGAAATCAATGTCTATGAGATGCGCAAGCATATCGGAATGGTCTTCCAACGTCCAAATCCATTTGCCAAGTCTATCTATCACAACATCACTTTTGCTCATGAACGTGCAGGTGTTAAGGACAAGAAAGTACTTGATGAAATTGTAGAAACCTCTCTAAGACAGGCTGCCCTTTGGGATCAGGTCAAAGACGACCTCCACAAATCAGCCTTGATGCTTTCTGGTGGTCAGCAGCAACGTCTCTGTATCGCTCGTGCCATCTCTGTCAAGCCAGATATTCTCTTGATGGATGAACCAGCGTCAGCCTTGGATCCGATTGCGACAGCCCAGCTGGAAGAGACCATGTTGGAATTGAAGAAGGACTTTACCATCATCATCGTTACCCACAGTATGCAGCAGGCTGCGCGTGCAAGTGACTACACAGGATTTTTCTACTTGGGCGATTTGATTGAGTATGATAAGACATCCAATATTTTCCAAAATGCCAAGCTACAGTCAACCAATGACTATGTAACGGGACACTTTGGTTAGAAAGGAAACAGCATGACAGAACCGATTCTGCAGGTAAAAGACCTGTCCGTTTATTACAACAAAAAGAAGGCCTTGAATAGTGTTTCCCTTTCTTTCCAACCTAAGGAAATAACAGCCTTGATTGGTCCTTCTGGATCAGGAAAGTCCACCCTGCTCAAAGCCATCAACCGCATGGGCGATCTAAATCCTGAGGTGACAACAACTGGATCAGTAGTCTATAATGGTCACAATATCTACAGTCCCCGCACCGATACGGTTGAATTGCGTAAGGAAATTGGTATGGTCTTTCAACAGCCCAATCCCTTCCCTATGTCTATCTACGAAAATGTTGTCTATGGGCTACGTATCAATGGGGTTAAGGATAAAGATGTTTTGGATGAAGCAGTAGAAAAGGCCTTGCAACGTGCTTCTATCTGGGATGAAGTAAAGGATCGTTTGCATGATTCGGCCATTGGTCTCTCAGGTGGACAACAACAACGTGTTTGTGTTGCTCGTGTCTTAGCAACCAGTCCGAAAATTATCCTTTTAGATGAACCAACTTCAGCTTTGGATCCTATTTCTGCAGGTAAGATTGAAGAAACCTTGTATGGTCTAAAAGACAAATACACCATGCTCTTGGTAACGCGTTCGATGCAACAAGCCTCTCGTATCTCTGATAAAACAGGATTTTTCCTAGATGGGGATTTAATCGAGTTTAACGATACGAAGAAGATGTTCCTTTCCCCTCAAAACAAGGAAACAGAAGATTATATTACAGGAAAATTTGGATAAGGAGTTGAAAGATGTTACGATCTCAATTTGAAGAAGATTTGGAGAAATTGCACAACCAGTTCTACGCTATGGGACAAGAAGTGCTCTCGCAGATCAATCGTACAGTACGTGCCTTTGTCACTCATGACCGTGATTTGGCAAAAGAAGTCATCGAAGACGATGCAGAAGTAAATGAATATGAAGTGAAGTTGGAAAAGAAATCATTTGAAATGATTGCCCTTCAACAACCTGTTTCGCAAGACCTTCGTACCGTCTTGACCGTTCTCAAGGCAGTGTCAGACGTGGAACGCATGGGAGATCATGCAGTGTCTATCGCTGAGGCGACCATTCGTATGAAAGGGGAGCAACGTATCCCTTCTGTTGAAGAAGAAATCAAAAAGATGGGACGCGACGTGAAAAACTTCGTCGAAGCAGCTCTAGATCTCTATCTCAACGGTTCTGTGGATCAAGCCTACGAAGTAGCAGCGATGGATGAAAAAATCAACCATTACTTTGATAGTATCCGAGATTTGGCTACAGAAGAAATTAGGAAAAATCCTGAAGCCATCGTTACAGGCCGTGATTACTTCCAGGTCATTTCCTTCTTGGAACGAATCGGAGACTACGCAAAAAATATCTGTGAATGGGTTGTTTACTTTGAAACAGGTAAGATTGTAGAATTATAAAGTATTTAAATGATAGAATAATTGTGAAAGCTTACTTTTTAATATAGTAAGCTTTCGTTGTATTGATGGTTTACTTTGTCAGAAGTGAGTAATGGACTACATACAGAATATAAGAAAAAAAGTAGGAAAAGATAAAATAATTTTAAATTTTACCTCTGGAATATTAAGTCAATTAGGAAAAATATTATTACAAAAACGTGCAGATAAAGGAACTTGGGGCTTACCAGGTGGTGATTGTGCATAATAACAGGTGCTTAAAACGTTGATAAAATAAGAAGTCGAGTTTTTACCAATTATATATACTGTAAAAAGTTCAAAAAGAATGCTATAATTTAAAATGGAGGATATTGCCATGAAAATTAATGCTGTAGATTTGTTTTGTGGTGTTGGAGGGTTGACCTGTGGTGTTCAGCAAGCAGGTATAAATGTAATAGCAGGTTATGATATAGATCCTCATAGTCAATTTGCATACGAATTTAATAATAAAGCGAGATTCATTTTAAAAGATGTAAAAGAAATTGATAGCAAGGAAATTACTGCTCTTTATCCGAATGATACTGATATAAAAATTTTAATGGGTTGTGCCCCATGCCAACCCTTTTCGACTTATAGTCATAAGTACAAGAATAATGAGAATACACTTCAGAAGATGGATCTTTTAGACTATTTTGGGAAACAAATAGAGTATGTTCAACCCGATATTGTTTCAATGGAAAATGTTCCACAAATGGTCAATGAAAAGGTATTTGATAAATTTATCCAGATTTTGAATGATAATAATTACTTAATTGATTACAAAGTGATATTCGCGCCAGATTACGGTGTTCCTCAAAAAAGAAAGAGATTATTGCTTTTAGCTTCAAAATTGGGAGAAATCAAATTAATTCCTGCACAATTTAATAAAGATAATTACCCTACACTTCGAGATACAATTGGAAATTTACCAAAATTGAAGGCAGGAGATACTGATTTAAATGATCCTCTTCATAGAAGCAGAAATATATCTGATTTGAATATGAAGAGAATAAAGCAGTCAAAACCTGGTGGAACTTGGAGGGATTGGGACGAGGAGCTATTACTGGAAGCTTATAAGAAAAAAAGCGGAGCTTCTTTTGGATCGGTATATGGTCGTTTAGAATGGGATAAACCTGCTAATACAATTACAACACAATTTCCAGGAATAGGAAATGGGCGATTTGGACATCCTGATCAAGATAGAGCTTTAAGTCTACGTGAAGGTGCAATGTTACAAACATTTCCGAGAGATTACTTATTTACACAACCTGAACTTAAGGGAAAATATCCTATTTCACAGGTAGCACTACAAATTGGGAATGCTGTTCCACCTAAGTTGGGAGAGGTAATTGGTCAAAGTATATTAAATCATTTGGAGGACGTATAATGAAAAAAGAATATCCAATTCAAATTAGTCCAGAAATATTAGAATTATTGGGACCTAGTTTGTACACTAATATTTATTATGTGCTAGCAGAACTAGTAGCTAATAGCTATGATGCTGATGCTGAAAATGTTTGGATTAATTTTTCGGATTCTGTAATTATCATTGAGGATGATGGAAAGGGAATGACATATGATGAAACACGAGAAAAGTATTTATCTGTGGCTAAACCAACTCGAGTTGATGAGAATAGCTCAAAAAGTGAGAAATATAAACGACCTAAAATGGGGAGAAAGGGAATTGGTAAACTAGCAGCATTAGCTGTTTCTAGCAGAGTAAAAGTGATGACGAAATCGGGCAGTGATAAATCGGGATTCTGGTTAACGAGAACTGTTCCAGATAATGGGAGATTAAAGGCGATTTCTGAAGATGAGATGTATTTTGATCATATTACTGAGTCTGGGACAAGGATTGAGATGCTGGACTCAGAGTTTGAAATTCCTAAGCTGTCCAAAACTATAAAAAACAATCTTTCAAAGTTTTTCCCGCAACTGAGCGATAATGAAGAAAACCCTTTTGCAATTCATATCAAGGGGATAGATGGAAAAAATGAAACTTCAAGAAAGTTTGTGGATTCTTTGGCGACCTCCTTGGACTCTCTTATCATATTTGGGAAAGATGAGTATGGAATTCTTGATAAATTTAAAAATAAATCCCCTAAATACGCAAATCTTAATTATTCAGTAAAGAACCCTATCAAAAAAGACTATTCAATAAAAAACAGATTAGGTAAAATTGAAGATAGAACTTTGGAAGTAAAAGGATGGATAGGTACATATAGTACGACAAGGGGTTTGAAAGAGAAAGAATCATCTGATTTTCCAGATAACTTTCTAGCAATATATTCTCATGGGAAATTAGGTCAATTTAATGTTTTAAACGAAATTGGTCAAAATAGATTGAATGAAGTTTATGTTGTGGGGCAATTATATGTAGATGAATTTGAAGAAACAAATTTACCTGATATGGCATTGAGCAATAGACAAGGATATAAGAGCGACGATGTTCGTTATAAAATATTCTTGGAGGCTGCATCAGATATATTAAACCAAGTGCTCAGAAAAAAAGATTTAGCAATTAAAGCTAAGAATAAAGATAAACTAGAAAGTAAAAAGAAACAAAAACGAAAAGCCGAGGATGAATTTGCAGAAAAAGCACAAGAAGTACTTGAAACGTTTAATAAAGCTGTTCCAAACAACACATTGGATCCTAAAATAGCAAATAATATGTTCCAGCAATTAGGAATGAAAAAAATAAGGGTTGATAATGAATCTAGAAAAATTTTGCTTAGCCATACTCGGGAGGACCAAAAGCTAAATAATGTTTTATATGGTTTATTATTATTCAATGGCTTCAGTGAGGAAGAAATCATTTATACTAGTGACCCGCAGAATCGCTCGGTAGTTCCTTACGGACAAAATATATGGGATTATTTTCGAGAATTTTTTATAAATAGTTATTCAAATAAACCAATCTATGTTTTATATGTACATTCTAATAACTCTGCAGAAAAAAGAGGTGTTTTACTTGAAGTAGGTGCCGGTTGGGTTGTTAAAACGAAGCATGGGATTATTAAAGCTGGTCAAGAAGAACCTACGGAACCTCTAGTGACAACAACAGTGCATCCTAATGTTTATATTGATGATAATGCTGAACGTGTGGTAACAACTGACAATCACTTCGGAACACTTCATTCACTTCTAAGTGAAGTTTGTAGTATGTTTAATAAAACACTTAGAACATTGGAAGAAAACAAGGAAGAATATCAGAAATTAGGTGGTGAAATTTTAACCGAATCTAATTTTGTTAATTTTTTTAATAATAAGGAGACAATAAATGAAAGAAACAAAATCTAAACATATTGATTTAGTTCAATCAATAATTACTAGGATGGCACAAAATTCTTTTGTGATCAAGGGCTGGATGATTACGATTGTTGTAGGGTTATTTTTATTTTTACAAAAAGATAATCTACAAAATAATTTTCTAATATATCTTTTTCCGATTATTGGCTTTTGGCTTCTAGATTCTTATTATCTATGGCAAGAAAGATTGTATAGAAAACTTTATGGAAGTGTGATTAGTAATTTAAAGGAAAGTTCTGATTTAAAATTATCAGTAGAAGAATTTAAAAATAGTACAAAATATCTATCAGCGTTATTTTCAATCACAGAAATTTTAACTTATTTACCAGTTGCGTTGTTTGTATTTTTAATTTTGTGCTCTAAAAACTAGGTGATAATATTTTAAGCTTGGATGAGAAAATGAATGAAGAGTTAGTATGCTTCGTATTTAGACAGTGGTTTTAACCAATTTGTACATGATTCGCGACGGACAAAAAATTGTTGTCATGGAGAGGCTTAAACAAGATTGGCCCGGTTTGGTTTTCCCAGGTGGTGCTATTGAATTAGGTGAATCGGCTTTAGAAGCCTTAGTGCGAGAGTTTTATGAAGAAACGGGAATCGAAGTGAGAGTGGAAAAACTCTTAAATGTTTATACAAAATATTCAGATAGTTATCCGAATGCTGATGAGTCTCAAGTTCTTACAATTTTGTATTTAGTTTCATCTAAAACTTCTATCTCTACAAATTTTTTTACAAGTGATGAAACTTTAGAATTAGGATTTTTTGATCATAGAGACATACAAAATATTACAATTGTGAACCAACAACATCTAGATATGATTGAAGATTTTTTTGAAAATAATTTTCCAGTTGGTAGATAAGCTTAATATTGTGTTTCTATTTTTTGTAAATAGCCTCTCTGTTTTGATTAAAAAAGTGTGAAGTGTTCACAAATATTTTCAATTTAGTTATAATTATTAACAAAAAATATCGTTTATTTATAAAATTTTAAAAGTGAATGTTAGTAGTGTGTAGCGTGCTAGCCAGCATGATTTTAGTAGCTTGTCAATCAAGTACGGATAGTTCCCAGTCTGCTGTGGATGCTATCAAACAAAAAGGGAAGCTAGTTGTGGCGACTAGTCCAGACTATGCACCATTTGAATTCCAAGCATTGGTAGATGGTAAAAACCAAGTGGTTGGTGCAGATATTGATATGGCTCAAGCGATTGCGGATGAACTTGGCGTTAAGCTTGAAATCTCTAGTATGAATTTTGACAATGTCTTGACCAGTCTTCAAACTGGAAAGGCTGACTTGGCTATTGCAGGAATTAGTGCTACTGATGAGAGAAAGGAAGTCTTTGACTTTTCAATTCCATACTATGAAAACAAGATGAGTTTCTTGGTTAGAAAAGCCGATTTAGACAAGTACAAGGATCTTTCAAGCCTTGCAAGTGCAAATATCGCTGCACAAAAGGGAACTGTGCCAGAAACCATGGTCAAGGAAACAATTACCAAATGCCCAATTGACATCCTTGACCAATATGGGAGAGGCAGTCAATGAATTGCAGGCTGGGAAAGTGGATGCTGTTCATATGGATGAACCAATTGCTCTTAGTTACGCAGGTAAAATCTCAGACCTTGTCGTTGCGACAGCTACTTTGACGATGAAAGATGGTGAAGCCAATGACGTTGCCATCAAGAAGAATCAATCAGACTTGAAAGCAGTAGTAGATAAGGTTATCCAAAAACTGAAAGATGAAGGAACTTATCAAACCTATCTAGAAAAAGCAGCGAAACTAACAGAAGTTGAACAATAAAAAAGAAAGCAGAGTTGGAGTTTAATCCAATTCTGCTTTTATGTATTGTAATAGTGCTTCTAAATTTTCGAGAGAGACTTTGGCAAACTGATAAGGACAGGCTTCCAAATAAGCCTCTTCAAAGAAGTCTAGTTTGAGTGAACTATGCTTTAAACTGGCAATTTTAGGATAGTGTCTCAAATCAAGGAGAAGCCCATCATGTAGAGGATAGTTGGGCAAGGGACAGGTATTTTTTTCAAGTACTTCCTTTATCCGAGTCTGATAGTTCTCTTGAAGGGTCAGTCGAGCCAGTCGATTTTTTTCAAATAACTGACTATCGATGTAAAGAGAGAGAGCCTTTTGCATGATGAGATTGCTATCATAGTCCAGGATATTTTTGTAGGAAACAAAGGCCTCTTTTAGGGCATTTGGGAGAATGAGAGCCGTGATACGTAGGGCTGGAAAGAGACTGGTTGAGAAGGATTTGATATAAATGACCCGATCCTCTGTATCCAGATAGTGGAAGGTCTGACCTTTTTTAGGGTCTAGGTCTCCTAGATAGTCATCCTCGACGATATAAACACCATACTGGTTTGCTAGATCCAATATGGCCCTTTTTTCCTGATCAGAATAGGAATGGCCAAGAGGATAGTGGAAGCGAGGAATGGTATAGAAGAACTTGATTTTTCCAGATTTGAACTGTTCTTTTAGTTCGTCAAGGTCAATCCCATCGATTCGGCGTTCAATGGTCCTGTAGGCCAATCCCTGAGCGACTAAGAGGCGATTCATGCGGTGGTAAGTTGGCTGTTCGACCAAAATCTCTTCTCCCTTGCTCGGGAAGTTGATCTGAGAAAGGATAAAGAGAGCTTGCTGGGTGCCCGAAGTCAGAACCAGTTGGTCGGGTTTGCAGTAGAGGGCTTGGTTGAAAAGAAGTTGATGGACAGATTGTCTCAGGTCCTCAAGCCCTTCTTGGTTGTCATAGTAGTTGAAGAGGTAGTTTTCTCTTCCAATCAGTGTTTCATTGACACAGAGCCGAAAGTCGTCATAGGCACTGGCATGTTCGTCAGTGACTTCGATTTCCAAGTCCTGATGCCGCCCCTGTTCTAGAACATAATAGCCACTTTGGGGCTTGGCATAGAGGTATTGTTCATGGCGTAATTCCAGTAGAGCTCGTTGGACAGTGTCCTTGCTACAATGAAAATCTAGACTCAGTTGACGGATAGAGGGAAGTCTGCTACCAGTTGGGAATTTTCCTGATTCAATACTTTTTTTTAGAAAGGAAACAACTGCTTGGTACTTGCTTTGCTTCGTCATTCCAGACCTCCTTTGATTTTGTTACATTGTACCTTTTTTTTGCCTCCTTTGCAATGGGAAAAGCATTTCTCCCTTTCACATCTAGGAGCAAATGTGGTATACTTAGAAAGTATGATGATTCATTGAAAAGAAGATAAGAAAGAGAATGGATAGAAAAGTGCAGGAACCAGTAAAATTATTTCAATACAATACTCTAGGTGCCCTAATGGCTGGTCTCTATGGTGGAACCATGACAGTGGGAGAATTGTTGGAACATGGTGACCTTGGTTTGGGAACCCTTGATTCGATTGATGGGGAGTTGATTGTCCTTGATGGCAAGGCTTATCAAGCCAAAGGTTCAGGGGAGCAACCTGAAATTGTAGAAGTTGCACCTGATGCCCTTATCCCTTATGCGGCAGTTGTTCCCCATCAGGCAGAAGTGATTTTCCGCCAGCGCTTTGAGATGACGGATAAGGAATTAGAAAAGCGGATTGAGTCCTACTATGATGGGGAAAATCTCTTTCGCTCTATCAAGATTCATGGGGAATTCGCTCACATGCATGTGCGGATGATTCCTAAATCCACACCTGATACCAAGTTTGCTGATGTAGCGACTCACCAACCTGAATATAGCCGTGAAAATGTATCGGGGACCATTGTTGGATTTTGGACACCGGAGATTTTCCATGGAGTGAGTGTTGCAGGCTACCATTTGCATTTTATCTCAGACGATTTGACTTTTGGTGGGCATGTGATGGACTTTGTTATCAAAGAAGGAATGATTGAGGTTGGAGCAGTCGATCAGTTGGACCAACGTTTCCCAGTCCAAGATCGCCAGTATTTATTTGCCAAATTTAACGTTGACGAGATGAAGAAAGATATTGATAAGTCAGAATAGGAGAAAAAGATGACAGTACATATTATCCTCACCATGATCGCTTTGGTTCTCATTCTAGTAAGTGGGACTTGGTATGCCAAAAAACGGTTTAAAATCTCTCTTGCAGTGATGGGCTTGGGGGCAATCGCATTTTTTGTTTCTTCTCAAGTGTTAGAGAAGATTGTTCATCTTCTGGTACTCCATCCGCAAAAAGATGGAACCATTGCGCTCATGCAGGAGCAACCTTTCCTATATGTTCTTTATGCGATTACTATGGCTGCCCTTTTTGAGGAAACTGCCCGCCTTGTCTTTTTTAAATGGTTGGAGAAAAAGAGAAGTCTAGAAGATAGAGATGCTTTGGCTTATGGTTTGGGACATGGGGGCTTGGAGATGCTCTATCTCGGAATGGGAAGCTTGATCAGTCTTTTGATTCTCTTTTCACTCATCCAGTCTTCAAATACTGATGTAGCCAATCTCCTTCCAAAGTCTACCCTTGAAACGGTTCAGTCTCTTTCTGTATGGCAGGTTTATTTACTAGGAGTTGAGCGTGTGCTTGCCCTAGTTCTCCAAATTGGTCTTACTGTCTGGGTCTATCAAAGTGTCCGTCAAAAGAAATGGATCTATCTCGTTGCTGCCTATGGTTTGCATGCCTTGTTTGACTTAGCTCCAGCCTTATCTCAAGTGGGATGGATTGCAAATCCACTTCTAGTAGAGGTTATTCTTCTTTTAGAAGTACTAGCCTTTATCTGGCTAACAAAATCAACATTTTGGAAAAAATCTTTATAAAAAGAGGGGAACCTCTTTTTTTATGCAATGCTTTGACACCAAGAATTTTCCTGTCGTCAAAAGTTTTTAAAAATGGTATAATGAAATCACTCTATAAAAGGATGAGATACATGACATTAGTAACTAAAATACAAGAACAATTAGAAGGAATTGATATTCGTTTCAAGGAACCCTTGAAGACCTATACCTATACCAAGGTAGGGGGACGAGCGGATTATCTAGTTTTGCCACGCAATCGCTATGAGATGGCGCGTGTCGTTCAATTTGCCAATCAGGAGAATATCCCTTGGATGGTGCTAGGAAATGCCAGCAATATCATCGTTCGTGAAGGTGGAATCCGTGGTTTTGTCATCTTGTGTGATAAGCTTAATAACGTTTCAGTTGATGGTTATACCATTGAGGCAGAAGCGGGTGCTAATTTGATCGAGACAACACGTATTGCACTTCGTCATAGTTTGACTGGTTTTGAGTTTGCTTGCGGTATTCCAGGGAGCATCGGAGGTGCTGTCTTTATGAATGCGGGTGCTTACGGAGGAGAGATTGCTCACATCTTGCAGTCTTGTCAAATTTTGACCAAGGAAGGGGAAATCGAGACCTTGTCAGTCAAGGACTTGGCTTTTGGTTACCGCCATTCAGCTATTCAGGATTCTGGGGCCATTGTCTTGTCGGCTAAATTTGCCCTTGCTCCAGGTAATCATCAGGTCATCAAGCAGGAAATGGATCGCTTGACGCACCTACGTGAACTCAAACAACCTCTAGAATACCCATCTTGTGGTTCAGTCTTTAAGCGTCCAGTGGGGCATTTTGCAGGTCAGTTGATTTCAGAAGCTGGTTTGAAAGGCTATCGTATCGGTGGTGTTGAAGTGTCTGAAAAGCACGCTGGTTTCATGATCAATGTTGCTGACGGTACGGCGAAAGACTACGAGGACTTGATCCAATCTGTTATTGAAAAAGTCAAGGAACACTCAGGTGTTACTCTTGAGAGAGAAGTTCGAATTTTGGGTGAGAAGGAGTAAGGTTTCGCTAGAATAGCTGCTGCTATGTTAATGGAAAGGGGGTGAAAGCCTATCGGTAGCGAAGATGTATGCAGGTGGTTTTACTCCCTGCAAGAGGTAGTAGCGGCCTGACAGAGCCCTGATCTGTTAATTTATGAAAAAGAAGGAATTTATGCCAATTGAAAAAACCAATTATCGAATTCAAAAACGTCTCTAAAGTTTTTGAAGACAGCAACACCAAGGTTCTCAAAGACATCAACTTTGAGTTGGAAGAAGGAAAATTCTATACCCTTTTAGGCGCATCAGGTTCAGGGAAATCAACCATCCTAAACATCATTGCAGGTTTACTGGATGCGACGACAGGGGATATTTTGCTGGATGGGGTACGAATCAACGACATCCCAACCAACAAGCGAGACGTCCATACAGTCTTCCAATCCTATGCCTTGTTTCCACATATGAATGTGTTTGAAAATGTTGCCTTTCCGCTTCGCTTGCGTAAGATTGACAAGAAAGAAATTGAGCAGCGTGTAGCGGAAGTTCTCAAGATGGTTCAGTTGGAAGGTTATGAAAAACGTTCCATCCGTAAACTCTCTGGAGGACAACGTCAGCGTGTGGCCATTGCCCGTGCCATCATCAACCAACCCCGTGTGGTCTTGCTGGACGAGCCTTTATCAGCGCTGGACTTGAAGTTGCGAACAGATATGCAGTACGAACTGCGTGAATTGCAACAACGATTGGGGATTACCTTTGTCTTTGTCACTCACGATCAGGAAGAAGCTCTTGCCATGAGTGACTGGATTTTCGTTATGAATGATGGCGAGATTGTTCAGTCTGGAACGCCTGTGGACATCTACGATGAGCCAATCAACCACTTTGTTGCCACCTTTATCGGTGAGTCAAATATCTTGCCAGGAACCATGATTGAGGACTACTTGGTCGAGTTCAACGGCAAACGCTTTGAAGCGGTCGATGGTGGGATGAAGCCAAATGAGCCTGTTGAGGTTGTCATTCGTCCAGAGGACTTGCGCATTACCCTTCCTGAAGAAGGCAAGCTCCAAGTTAAGGTTGATACCCAGCTTTTCCGTGGGGTTCACTACGAGATTATCGCCTATGACGAACTCGGAAATGAATGGATGATCCACTCGACTCGTAAGGCCATTGTGGGTGAGGAAATTGGTCTGGACTTTGAACCAGAAGATATCCACATCATGCGTCTCAACGAAACCGAAGAAGAATTTGATGCTCGTATCGAGGAGTACGTAGAAATCGAAGAGCAAGAAGCAGGTCTGATTAACGCGATCGAGGAGGAAAGAGATGAAGAAAACAACCTCTAAACTCTTTGTAGTGCCCTACATGCTTTGGATTGCCCTCTTTGTTCTCGCACCCTTGGTCTTGATTTTCGGTCAATCCTTTTTCAACATTGAAGGCCAGTTTAGTTTAGAAAACTATAAATCCTACTTTGCGTCACAAAATCTGACCTATCTCAAAATGAGTTTCAACTCTGTGCTCTATGCGGGGATTGTGACCATGGTGACGCTGCTTATCAGCTATCCAACGGCCCTCTTTTTGACCCGTCTCAAGCACCGTCAACTCTGGCTCATGCTGATTATTCTGCCAACCTGGATTAACCTGCTCCTCAAGGCCTATGCCTTTATCGGGATTTTTGGTCAAAATGGCTCTATTAACCAATTTTTGGAATTCATCGGAATCGGTTCGCAGCAGTTGCTCTTTACGGATTTCTCCTTCATCTTTGTCGCAAGCTATATCGAGCTTCCCTTTATGATTTTGCCGATTTTCAATGTCTTGGATGATATGGATAACAATCTTATCAATGCCAGCTATGACCTCGGTGCGACCAAGTGGGAAACCTTCCGCCATGTCATCTTCCCTCTATCGATGAATGGGGTAAGAAGTGGTGTCCAATCCGTCTTTATCCCTAGCTTGAGCCTCTTCATGCTAACACGTTTGATTGGTGGGAACCGCGTTATCACACTGGGAACGGCCATTGAGCAGAACTTCCTGACCAATGACAACTACGGTATGGGTTCTACCATCGGTGTGATCCTCATCTTGACTATGTTCATCACCATGTGGGTGACTAAGGAAAGGAGAGAACGATGAAAAAATTTGCCAATCTCTACCTAGCCTTTGTCTTTATCATCCTTTATTTGCCAATTTTTTACTTGATTGGCTATGCCTTTAATGCTGGCGATGATATGAACAGCTTTACTGGTTTTAGCTTGAGCCATTTTAAAACCATGTTTGGTGATGGTCGTCTCATGTTGATCCTCACCCAAACCTTTTTCTTGGCCTTTCTATCAGCCTTGATTGCGACCATTATCGGGACTTTCGGTGCCATTTACATATACCAGTCTCGTAAGAAATACCAAGAAGCCTTTTTATCACTCAATAATATCCTCATGGTTGCGCCTGACGTTATGATTGGTGCCAGTTTCTTGATTCTCTTTACCCAGCTTAAGTTTTCACTTGGCTTTTTGACGGTTCTATCTAGTCACGTAGCCTTCTCAATCCCAATCGTGGTTTTGATGGTCTTGCCTCGTCTCAAGGAGATGAATGATGACATGATTCATGCGGCTTATGACTTAGGAGCCAGCCAGTTTCAGATGTTCAAGGAAATCATGCTCCCTTATCTGACTCCGTCTATCATCGCAGGTTATTTCATGGCTTTCACCTATTCGCTGGATGACTTTGCCGTGACCTTCTTTGTAACAGGAAATGGCTTTTCAACCCTGTCAGTCGAGATTTACTCTCGTGCTCGTAAGGGAATTTCGCTAGAGATCAATGCCTTGTCTGCCCTTGTCTTTCTCTTTAGTATTATCCTGGTTGTTGGATATTACTTTATTTCACGTGAGAAGGAGGAGCAAGCATGAAAAAACTCTATTCATTTTTAGCAGGAATTACAGCGATTATCCTTGTCTTGTGGGGAATTGCTCACCATCTAGATAGTAAAATCAATAGTCGAGATAGTCAAAAACTGGTTATCTACAACTGGGGAGACTACATTGATCCAGAACTCTTGGAGAAATTCACGGAAGAAACAGGAATCCAAGTTCAGTACGAGACCTTTGACTCCAACGAAGCCATGTATACCAAGATTAAGCAGGGTGGAACGACTTACGATATTGCCATTCCGAGTGAGTACATGATCAACAAGATGAAGGATGAAGACCTCTTGGTTCCACTCGATTATTCAAAAATTGAAGGAATCGAAAATATCGGACCAGAGTTTCTCAACCAGTCTTTTGACCCGGGCAATAAATTCTCTATCCCTTATTTCTGGGGTACCTTGGGAATTGTCTACAATGAAACCATGGTAGAGGAGGCCCCTGAGCATTGGGATGACCTCTGGAAACCAGAGTATAAGGATTCTATCATGCTCTTTGATGGAGCGCGTGAGGTACTGGGACTTGGGCTTAACTCACTTGGTTATAGCCTCAACTCAAAGGATCCACAGCAGTTGGAAGAGACAGTAGATAAGCTCTACAAACTGACTCCAAATATCAAGGCCATTGTGGCGGACGAGATGAAGGGCTACATGATTCAGAACAATGCTGCTATCGGTGTGACCTTCTCTGGGGAAGCCAGCCAGATGTTGGAGAAAAATCCTAATCTCAAGTATGTCGTTCCGACTGAGGCCAGCAATCTCTGGTTTGATAACATGGTCATTCCCAAAACCGTGAAAAATCAAGATGCAGCCTATGCCTTTATCAACTTTATGTTGAAACCTGAAAATGCTCTTAAAAATGCGGAGTATGTCGGCTATGCAACACCAAATAACACAACCAAGGAACTGCTCCCAGAGGAGACCAAAGAAGACAAGTCCTTCTATCCAGACGCTGATACCATGAAAAACCTAGAAGTTTATGAGAAATTTGACCATAAATGGACAGGCAAATATAGCGACCTCTTCCTACAGTTTAAAATGTACCGGAAGTAGGAGTAGATACAAAGAAAACGAATCAGTCAAGCTGGTTCGTTTTTTAATAGAAGTTAACTTTTACAGCCTTATCTTTTTCTATTCGAGTTGCTTATTTGCCTGCCTAGTAGTATACTAAGTTTATACGAATAGAAAGCGGTAACAAATAATGAAAATGTCTACTTTTTTCAAAAAAAGTTTTTGGCCAACCTTTTTGATTGTTCAACAAACAGCTATACTAATCCATTTAAAGGATGGCTTGGATAGACAATACCTAACAACTGATTCCATACATTTGGTGATAGGGTACTTTATATTTGTAAATATTTTCGAAGCTATCTTTAGCAATTCAAAACTTTGGGATAAAAGTTGGGATAAAAAGAGTGATAGCAGTAAGAAAAAATATATTCTGAAAAAGTAATCTGAGATGTAGGGAATGGGTTATTTAAATAGGAATCATTTCCAGTTGACGCAGAACCCAAAAAACGATATAATAAAAAAGTTGAGAATTGATTTTCAGTTGTCTTAGTCCAGAGAAATGGCGGTGCTGCGAGCCATCTAAGCTAGGAAGTCATGCTACTCAATCACACAATTGCATAAGATTTTGAGAATGACAAGTTCATTGAATGAAGGTGGTACCGCGGTTTTTCGCCCTTCGTGATGTGAGCTTGTCTTTTGATTTTTGGAGGTGTTTATGAAGACATTTCTCGTGAAACAAAAGTTTCGTCTTGGAGGCGAACGCTTCGATATCAAGGATGATAGAGGAGTAGTGAACTATCAGGTGGAGGGCTCTTTCTTCCAAATTCCTAAGACCTTTACCATCTATGACGCCTATGGTGAGCAAGTCAGTGAGATCAGTAAAGAATTTTTCACCTTACTTCCTCGCTTTACTATTCAGCTACGAAACGGTTCAAATTTCGTTATTCGTAAGAAGTTGACCTTCTGGCGAGATAAGTATGAGTTTGATAATCTGGGGCTTCGTATCGAGGGCAATATTTGGGATTTAAATTTCAAATTGTTGGATGATCGTGACCAAGTGATTGCTGAGATTCGGAAAGAGATTTTCCATTTGACCTCAACTTACACCGTAACCGTCTATGAAGACTCTTATGCAGACCTGGTCATTTCCCTCTGTGTCGCGATTGACTATGTGGAGATGCTGGAAAGCCAATCAAATTAAACAAGTAAATAAGGAGATATTATGAAACAACTATCTAGTGCACAAGTACGCCAAATGTGGCTTGACTTCTGGGCAAGTAAAGGCCACTCTGTAGAACCATCAGTAAGCTTGGTTCCAGTAAACGACCCAACTCTTTTGTGGATCAACTCTGGGGTAGCAACCCTTAAGAAATACTTTGACGGAACCATCATTCCTGAAAATCCACGGATTACCAATGCGCAAAAAGCTATCCGTACCAACGACATCGAAAACGTTGGTAAGACTGCGCGTCACCATACTATGTTTGAAATGTTGGGGAACTTCTCTATCGGGGATTACTTCCGTGATGAAGCTATCACTTGGGCTTATGAGCTTTTGACAAGCCAAGAATGGTTTGATTTTCCTGCTGAAAAACTCTACATGACCTACTATCCAGATGATAAAGATTCTTACAACCGCTGGATTGAAGTAGGAGTGGACCCAAGTCACTTGATTCCAATCGAAGATAACTTCTGGGAAATTGGTGCGGGACCTTCTGGACCAGATACAGAGATTTTCTTTGACCGTGGAGAAGCCTTTGACCCAGAAAATATCGGTATTCGCCTGCTTGCAGAAGATATCGAAAACGACCGTTACATCGAAATCTGGAATATCGTTTTGTCACAATTTAACGCGGATCCTGCTGTTCCTCGTAGCGAATACAAGGAATTGCCACACAAGAACATTGATACGGGCGCTGGTTTGGAGCGTTTGGTAGCCGTTATCCAAGGTGCTAAGACAAACTTTGAAACAGACCTCTTCATGCCGATCATTCGTGAAGTTGAGAAATTGTCAGGTAAGGTCTATGACCAAGATGGCGACAATATGAGCTTCAAGGTCATTGCGGACCACATCCGTTCCCTTTCATTTGCCATTGGTGATGGTGCCCTTCCAGGAAATGAAGGTCGTGGTTATGTCCTTCGTCGTCTTCTCCGTCGTGCTTCTATGCATGGCCAAAAATTGGGTATCAACGAGCCTTTCCTTTACAAACTCGTTCCAACTGTTGGTAAAATCATGGAAAGCTACTACCCAGAAGTTCTTGAAAAACGTGACTTTATCGAGAAAATCGTTAAGAGTGAGGAAGAGTCATTTGCTCGTACCCTTCACTCAGGTCAACATTTTGCAGAAACCATTGTAGCTGACTTGAAAGCAAAAGGTCAAAGCGTCATCGCTGGACAAGATGTCTTTAAACTCTACGATACTTACGGATTCCCAGTGGAATTGACAGAAGAAATCGCTGAAGAAGCTGGGATGACTGTAGACCGTGAAGGCTTCGAAGCAGCCATGAAAGAGCAGCAAGAACGTGCGCGTGCGTCAGCTGTCAAGGGTGGTTCAATGGGTATGCAGAATGAAACCCTTCAAAATATCACTGTTGAGAGCATCTTTAACTATGAAGCATCACAATTATCTTCTAAATTGGTGGCCATCGTAGCGGACAATGCAGAAGTAGAAACTGTCTCTGAAGGAACTGCCTCTCTCATCTTTGCGGAAACGCCGTTCTACGCTGAAATGGGTGGACAGGTTGCTGACCATGGTCAAGTCTTGGATGCTGCTGGAAACATCGTGGCTACTGTAACAGATGTTCAAAAAGCACCAAACGGCCAACCGCTACATACAGTTGAAGTCCATGCTCCGCTTGCCTTGAACCAAGAATACACACTTAGCATCGACACCAACCGTCGTCTTCGTGTCATGAAAAACCACACAGCGACTCACTTGCTCCACGCAGCGCTTCACAATATCCTTGGAAGCCATGCAACTCAAGCAGGTTCACTAAACGAAGTAGAATTCCTCCGCTTTGACTTTACGCACTTCCAAGCTGTGACGGCAGAAGAACTTCGTGCAATTGAACAGCAAGTCAATGAGAAAATATGGGAAGCCATTGCAGTGGAAACTGTTGAGACTGATATTGAGACAGCTAAAGAAATGGGAGCTATGGCTCTCTTTGGTGAGAAATACGGTAAGGAAGTTCGTGTTGTGACGATCGGCGATTACTCAGTCGAGCTTTGTGGTGGTACCCACGTTGGCAACACTTCTGAGATTGGCCTCTTCAAGATTGTCAAAGAAGAAGGGATCGGATCAGGAACTCGCCGTATTTTGGCAGTGACTGGTAAGGAAGCCTTTGAAGCCTACCGTGAACAAGAAGACGCTCTGAAAGCAGTCGCAGCAACCTTGAAAGCACCTCAACTCAAGGAAGTGCCTCACGAAGGACTTCAAGAGCAACTCCGTCAACTCCAAAAAGAAAATGCAGAGTTGAAAGAAAAAGCAGCAGCAGCAGCGGCAGGCGATGTCTTCAAGAATGTGAAGGAAGTCAACGGTCACCGTTACATTGCTAGCCAAGTTTCTGTATCAGATGCAGGTGCCCTTCGTACCTTTGCTGATAACTGGAAACAAAAAGACTACTCTGACCTGCTTGTCCTAGTTGCCGCTATCGGTGACAAAGTCAATGTCCTTGTAGCAAGCAAGACAAAAGATGTGCATGCAGGAAACCTTGTCAAAGAATTGGCTCCAATCGTCGATGGACGTGGTGGTGGTAAACCAGACATGGCCATGGCAGGAGGAAGCAACCAAGCTAAAATCCAAGAATTGTTGGATGCAGTAGCAGGTAAATTGTAAGACAATAAAGATCTATCCATTTGGGTAGGTCTTTTTGTGAATAGAAAAAAGCCAAATCCGGTTGGATCTGGCTTGTAACTGATAGGATTATTTTATTGCCCAGACACTTACTGAACCCGCTGCTACTGGAAATTCTCCATAACCTTCAGCATTGATTGTAACTTGTGCTGGATGATTTTCAAGGAAGTCAACAAAGGTTTGGTCAGCCCATTCTTGGCCGACAAACATTGACTTGCTGTTTTCTTGGTCGTTTGAAATCAAGACTGCGATTGGGGATTGATGTTCAGCACCTGAACGTACCCAACCAATACAGTTGGCATCATCAAAGTAGTCTGTTTGCTTTCCATAGGCTAAGTCTTTTCTGATGGCTAGGAGACGATCAAGAACTTCTTTGAAATCTTGTTGGGCGTATTTTCCTGAGATACCGTAGTAGTCTCCGTAAAAGACACATGGAAGACCATCTTGGCGTAATAGAATAAGGGCATAGGCTGCTGACTTGAACCATTCTTCAACAGTAGACTCAAGGGCTTGTCCTCGTTGGGTA
Source organism: uncultured Streptococcus sp. (assembly GCA_905372925.1). GTDB lineage: Bacteria > Bacillota > Bacilli > Lactobacillales > Streptococcaceae > Streptococcus. Next base: position 2,521 of record CAJPRB010000005.1, on the reverse strand, counting down.
TCGTGGTTGTCGACAAAAGTCACAGCCTTGTCGGGCTTGAGTTCCACCAAGCTATCGGTAAAGATAGTACGAAGGTCGTAACTTGCTCCAGCTTGACTGGCTTCAAAGAGATTTTGGTGGAGGCGAACATCGACAAGGTCAAAACGTTCTTCTGTTTTCTCGAGATAGTCTAGATTGGCTTCCTTGTCTGGGTTCCAAAATTCCCCAAAAACATAGAAATCTTGACCGTATTTTTCCTTTATATCACGGATGAAATTACCCATAAAGAAGGAGTCGATGTGCTTAACGGCATCCAAGCGGAAACCAGCGACACCAGTCGTTTCCATGAACCAGTCAGCCCAGTCATAGATGTTTTGGATGACTTCAGGGTGCTTAAAGTCCAGGTCAGCGTACATGAGGTAGTCGTAGTTACCGTTTTCGTTATCGACCAATTCCTCATTTGCCCAGCCCTTGTTGTCCCCCTGGATCAGGTAAATGCCAGACTTACGGCGCTTGGCATCGTAGTCCGTACCTGTGAAGTGGTACCAGTGCCAGTGGAAGTCATTGTAGGTATCTTGGCGACCATCGAAAGTAAAGTGAGTCCAGCCATTGATAGTAAAGGGCTCGCTTAGTTGAACGGTACGATCCTCAGGGTCCACTTCAATAACCTGAAAGGCTTCCATATGATCGGCAGCAGCCTTGTGATTGAGCACCACATCGGCCATAGGTTGGATTCCATGCTCCTTGAGAGTCTGAATCGTTTGAAGGTAGTCTTCTTTAAACCCATACTTGGTGCGGACAGTTCCTTTTTGGTGAAATTCGCCTAAGTCGAATAAGTCATAGACCCCATAGCCTACATCTTTTTCATTGGTTGCCTTAAAAGCTGGTGGCATCCAGACGTGGCTAATCCCCAGATGAGCTAGGTGTGGAGCATCTTCAGCCAGACGCGTCCAGTGCTGACCGTCGTGGGGCAGATACCATTCAAAGTATTGCATAAGTGTTTGATTTTGCATGATGTTTCCTCTTACTTGTCAATGTTGTGTTTTATTCTACCATAAAGTTTAGAACTAGGCAAACGTTTGCGCAAGATTCTATACTCATTTCTGAAATTGTCTATTTTTAGCGAATAGAATCTCTCTTTCCATTATAAGAGAAAGGATGTTTTGGTGGAAAAGTAAATGGCATATACTTATTATAACAAAAATGACACTTAGTAAACTAAAGTACATATGGTTAAACGGTTTCTTTTTTGAGAATTGCCACAAAATTTGCTATAATAGTAGCTATGAATAGAATTAGGGTCAGCAGACGTGTTGAAAAAAAGCTAGCTAAGGGTCTAGTTCTTTTGGAAGCAAGTGATTTAACAGATATTGAACTGACGGATCAGGCAGTAGAAGTTCTTAGTCAAGACGGGAAGTTTTTAGGGAGCGCCTATCTTTCTCAACAGAATAAGGGAATCGGTTGGTTCATCAGCAAGGAAAAGGTTCGTTTCAATCAAGCCTTTTTTGAAATCCTGTTTCGTAAGGCCAAGGAAGCTAGAAAGCCTTATTATCAAGATGACTTGACCACTGCCTTTCGCCTTTTTAACCAAGAGGGGGATGGTTTTGGTGGTCTGACTGTTGATCTCTATGGAGATTATGCTGTCTTTTCTTGGTACAACTCCTTTGTTTACCAGATTCGTGAGCTGATCGTAAAGGCTTTTAAGGAAGTTTTTCCTGAGGTCTTGGGGGCTTATGAGAAGATTCGTTTTAAAGGTCTAGACTACGAGTCTGCCTATGTTTATGGTGAGGAAGCGCCAGACTATTTTACTGTTCTTGAGAATGGCGTTCTCTATCAAGTCTTTATGAATGATGGCTTGATGACAGGTATTTTCCTAGACCAGCATGAGGTTCGTGGAAGTCTGGTTGACGGTCTAGCCATGGGCAAATCCTTGCTCAATATGTTTTCCTATACGGCGGCCTTTTCAGTTGCTGCAGCTATGGGAGGTGCGAGAGAGACGACTTCTGTCGACTTGGCCAAACGGTCGAGAGAGCTGTCAGAAGCTCATTTTCAGGCAAATGGACTCAGCACAGAAAACCATCGTTTTATCGTTATGGATGTCTTTGAATATTTCAAGTATGCCAAGCGAAAAGGTTTGACCTACGATGTGATTGTCCTGGATCCGCCGAGCTTTGCTCGCAATAAAAAACAAACATTTTCTGTAGCTAAGGACTATCACAAGTTGATTTCCCAAAGTCTAGAGATTTTAAATCCGGGAGGCATTATCATTGCCAGTACCAATGCTGCCAATGTTTCCCGCCAGAAATTTACAGAACAAATTGATAAAGGTTTTGCAGGAAGAAGGTATCAAGTCTTGAATAAATACGGACTTCCAGCAGACTTTGCCTATAATAAAAAAGATGAAAGCAGTAATTACCTCAAGGTGATTAGTATGAAGGTTAGTAGATGAAATTAATCGTTTCAGTGATGCCAAGAAGTTTAGAAGAAGCGCAAGAGCTGGATGCCACACGGTATGAAGATGCCGATATCATTGAGTGGCGTG
>CAJPRB010000004.1:0-27088 GCA_905372925.1 uncultured Streptococcus sp. | reverse complement strand
GTCTTGTCGACAGCTCTATTAGCCCCAACCTTTTTAGCTGGACAAGTCTATGCTGAAGAAGCAACAACTCCTGCAGAAAGTTCAACTGTTGTAGCGACTCCAGCTTCGTCATCGACTCCAGCTCCTGTTGAGAGCTCTACAGTACCGGAAACTTTGGCAACTTCAGAAGTAGTTGCACCTGCAGAAGCTCCGTCAGCCCCTGTTGAATCTCCTAAAAGCGAAGAAAAAGACACCGTTATCTTGCACACCAATGATGTCCACGGTCGTATCGTAGAGGAAAAGGGAGTTATTGGTGATGCTAAGCTAGCGACTGTCATCGAGCAGGAACGCGCGAAATCAAATCAAACGACTCTCGTCGTAGATGCTGGAGACGCCTTCCAAGGTTTACCGATTTCCAACTCTACAAAGGGTGAAGCACGCGCCGAAATTCTCAATCAGATGCAGTATGATGCCATGGCAGTAGGAAACCATGAGTTTGACTTTGGTTTAGACGAAGCTAAAAAATACAAGGAAATCTTGAAATTCCCATTACTTAGCTCAAATACCTATGTCAATGGAGCTCGTCTCTTTGAAGCTTCTACAATCGTTGATAAAGATAAGACTGTTGAGGGTGATGAGTTTGTTGTAATCGGTGTAACAACACCTGAAACAGCTACCAAAACTCACCCTAAAAATGTCAAAGGGGTAACCTTTACAGATCCAATCTCTGAAGTCAATAAGGTTATCGAAGAAGTTCAAGCCAAGGCGCGTGCAGAAGGTAAGGACTACAAACACTATGTTGTGCTGGCTCACTTGGGTGTAGATACCACAACTCCAGTCGAGTGGCGTGGTTCAACCTTGGCAGAAGCCTTGTCTAAAAATCCTCGTTTGAAAGGGAAACGTGTAACAGTAATCGATGGTCACTCTCATACAGTAGAATCAACGACTTATGGAGACAATGTTACCTATAACCAGACAGGAAGCTACCTTCATAATGTAGGGAAAATCACCTACAAATCACGTCAGCTTTTGGGCAATCCAACTCAGATTCCGGCTGCTGATGCTAAAAAATTACCAGCTAATCCTACAGTTGAAAAACTGGTCAAAGACATTAAACAAAAATACGATGCTGAAAATGCGGTTGAGATTGTCTCAAACAGCCCTGTAGAACTCAACGGTGATCGTGAAAATGTTCGAGTTCGTGAAACCAACCTCGGAAACGTCGTGGCAGACTCTCTCTATCAGTATGGTCAAACAGGATTTAGCCATCCGACAGACATCGCTGTGACAAATGGTGGTGGCTTGCGTGAAACCATTGAAAAAGGCAAACCGATTACGAAAGGAAATGTCATTGCCGTTCTTCCATTTGGGAATACCATCTCACAAATCCAAGTGACTGGGCAACAAGTTTTGGATATGTTTGAAAAATCACTCGGATCTATCTTGCAGGTTGATAAGGATGGCAAGAAGGTCTTGGATGAGAACGGGCAACCATTGTTAGAGCCAAGTGGTGGCTTCTTGCAAGTTTCAGGTGTGAAGGTCTACTATGATACCAACCTACCATCAGGTAATCGTGTCTTGGCCATCCAGGTCAAAAACCGCACGACTGGTCGTTATGATCTTCTAGACCTCGCAAAAACCTACTATCTTGCAACCAATGATTTCCTAGCTGCAGGTGGCGATGGCTACACGATGTTAGGTGGTGCGCGAGAAGAAGGTCCTTCTATGGATGCTGCCTTTGAAGAGTATCTGAAAACCGCTGATTTGACCCAGTATGAAAAGATTAATCCGAACTCACGGACGATTTCTGTGGATTCTAAAAACTTTAGTCTACCGGTAGAAACACCTCAAACGAATGCGGCTGCTAGCGATGCGACTACGAATGTGCCACTTGCTTATGAGGTGGCAGGTCAATTTAGCAAGAAGGCAGTTGTCTCAGAAAAAGCTCTCCCAAATACAGGAAGTGAGCAGTCCATCTTCTTGCTCTTGATGGGAATGGTAGCTGGTTTAGCAGGTATCTTATCGAGTCGAAAACCAAAGCAAAAATAGGTTAAATTTTACATCTAGAAGAGTCTAGGGAAACGTTTTTACGCCTTTTTCCCTTGACTCTTTTTTGGTTTATGATATAATTAACCAGTAAAGAATCGGTGGCTATCTATGCTTTTTACAAAAAAGATGGCTAGGGAAGGAGTAACACATGAGACAGCTTGCACAGGAAATCGACAACTTTTTAAACGAGGTGATCTTGAGATCTGAGAACCAGCATGAAATTCTGATCGGGCATTGCACGAGTGACGTTGCCTTGACCAATACTCAGGAACACATCCTCATGCTCTTGTCAGGAGAATCCTTAACTAACTCGGAGTTGGCCCGTCGCCTCAATGTCAGTCAGGCGGCAGTGACCAAGGCTATCAAGTCTTTAGTCAAAGAGGGCATGTTAGAGACATCTAGAGATCCCAAGGATGCGCGTGTGATCTTTTATCAACTGACAGAGCTAGCTCGACCGGTGGCAGAGGAACACCACCATCATCATGAGCACACGCTCTTAGCCTATGAACAAGTGGCAAGTCAGTTTACTCCAAACGAACAAGAAGTTATCCAGCGGTTTTTAACTGCTTTAGTAGGAGAAATCAAATAATGCGGTATATTACAGTAGAGGACTTGTCTTTCTATTATGACAAAGAACCTGTCCTCGAGCACATCAACTACAGTGTTGATAGTGGGGAGTTTGTCACCCTGACTGGTGAAAATGGAGCTGCCAAGACGACGCTGATTAAGGCAAGTCTAGGCATCTTGCAGCCAAGATTTGGCAAGGTAACCATCTCAAAGACAAATACTCATGGGAAAAAACTTAGGATAGCTTATCTCCCGCAGCAAATTGCTAGTTTTAATGCAGGATTTCCAAGCACAGTTTATGAATTTGTCAAGTCGGGTCGTTATCCGCGAAAGGGCTGGTTCCGTCGCTTGAATGCTCATGATGAGGAACATATCAAGGCCAGTCTAGACTCAGTTGGTATGTGGGAACACCGTGACAAACGAATTGGCTCTCTCTCGGGAGGGCAAAAGCAACGGGCGGTTATTGCACGGATGTTTGCTTCTGACCCAGATATCTTTGTCTTGGATGAGCCGACGACTGGGATGGATGCGGGAAGCAAAAATGAATTTTACGAACTCATGCACCATAGTGCTCATCATCATGGCAAGGCTGTTTTGATGATTACCCATGATCCTGAGGAGGTCAAGGACTATGCGGATCGCAATATCCATCTAGTCCGTAACCAAGACTCGCCGTGGCGTTGTTTCAATGTTCACGAAAGCGACCAGGAGGTGGACCATGCTTAGTTTGTTATCTTATGACTTTATGCAGCGTGCCTTCTTGGCGGTCATTGCCATGAGTCTCTTTTCTCCGGTTCTTGGGACTTTCCTTATCTTACGTCGTCAGAGTCTCATGAGCGATACCCTCAGTCACGTTTCTCTATCAGGAGTAGCCTTTGGTCTGGTTTTGGGAATTTCTCCAACCATTTCAACTATTGCCATTGTCTTGATTGCTGCGGTCTTTCTAGAATATCTCCGGACAGTCTATAAAAACTTTATGGAAATCGGAACTGCCATCCTCATGTCTACAGGGCTTGCAGTGTCTCTTATCGTGATGAGTAAGGGGAAAAGTTCGAGCTCCATGAGTTTGGACCAATATCTCTTTGGTTCGATTGTGACCATTAGCCAGGAGCAGGTGGTATTCCTCTTTGCCATTGCTGCGGTCGTTTTGCTCTTGACTTTCTTGTTCTTGCGACCAATGTATATCCTGACTTTTGATGAGGACACGGCCTTTGTGGATGGCTTGCCAGTTCGTACCATGTCTATCCTCTTTAACATGGTGACAGGAGTGGCCATTGCCCTTATGATTCCAGCAGCAGGAGCTCTTTTGGTATCGACCATTATGGTCTTGCCAGCTAGTATTGCCCTTCGTCTGGGGAAAAACTTCAAATCCGTTATGTTACTAGCCAGCGCTATTGGCTTTTTGGGAATGGTGGCAGGACTTTATATTTCCTACTATGCGGAAACCCCTGCTAGCGCTAGTATCACCATTATCTTTGTAGCTGTCTTTTTGTTAGTCAGTCTACTGAAACGTTTTATCAAATAGGAGAATGAAATGAAAAAAATTAGCTTACTACTGGCTAGTCTATGTGCCCTGTTTTTAGTGGCTTGTTCCAATCAAAAACAGGCAGATGGGAAACTCAATATCGTGACAACCTTTTACCCTGTCTACGAATTTACCAAACAAGTCGCAGGAGATACTGCTAATGTAGAACTTCTCATCGGTGCTGGTACAGAACCCCATGAGTATGAACCGTCTGCCAAGGCAGTTGCCAAAATCCAAGACGCAGATACCTTTGTCTATGAAAATGAAAATATGGAAACTTGGGTTCCTAAATTGCTAGATACTTTGGATAAGAAAAAGGTGAAAACCATCAAGGCGACAGGTGATATGCTCCTCTTGCCAGGTGGTGAGGAAGAAGAGGAAGGGCATGATCATGGCGGTGAGGGTCACCATCACGACTACGATCCTCATGTTTGGCTTTCACCAGCACGCGCCATCAAACTGGTAGAGCATATCCGTGACAGCTTGTCAGCAGATTATCCTGATAAAAAAGAGACTTTTGAGAAGAATGCAGCTGCCTATATCGAAAAATTGCAAGCTTTGGACAAGGCCTACACAGATGGCTTGTCTCAAGCTAAACAAAAGAGCTTTGTGACCCAGCACGCAGCTTTCCGATACTTGGCTTTGGACTACGGCCTTAAGCAAGTATCGATCTCAGGTCTTTCACCAGATGCAGAACCATCGGCAGCACGTCTGGCAGAATTGACCGAGTATATCAAGAAAAACAAGATTTCTTATATCTACTTTGAAGAAAATGCCTCACAAGCCCTAGCCAATACACTCTCAAAAGAAACGGGTGTCAAACTAGATGTGCTCAATCCGCTAGAAAGTCTGACAGAAGAAGCAACCAAGGCTGGTGAGGACTATATCTCCGTCATGGAGAAAAACCTCAAGGCTTTGAAGCAGACAACGGACCAAGAAGGACCAGAAATCGAGCCAGAGAAGGAAGAAAACACCAAGACAGTTCAAAATGGTTACTTTGAGGATGCAGACGTCAAGGACCGTACCTTGAGTGACTATACTGGTAACTGGCAGTCAGTTTATCCTTTCCTTGAGGATGGAACTTTTGATCAAGTCTTTGATTACAAGGCTAAGTTGACTGGTAAAATGACTAAGGATGAGTACAAGGCCTACTATAGAAAAGGTTATCAGACAGATGTGACCAAGATCAACATCACGGACAACACTATGGAATTTGTTCAAGGTGGCCAAAGCAAGAAATTCACCTACAAGTATGTCGGCAAGAAAATCTTGACTTATAAGAAAGGCAATCGTGGCGTGCGTTTCCTCTTTGAAGCGACAGATGCGGACGCTGGACAGTTCAAGTATGTTCAGTTTAGCGACCACAATATCGCCCCAGTCAAGGCAGAACATTTCCATATCTTCTTTGGAGGCACCAGCCAAGAAGCTCTTTTTGAAGAGATGGACAACTGGCCAACCTACTATCCAGATAAGCTATCTGGTCAAGAAATCGCCCAAGAAATGTTGGCGCATTGATGCAAGAGAAAATCCCGCAAATCTGCGGGATTTTTTGGGTAGAAACGATTATCTGGTTAGGTTGCGAGACGGTAAACCGCCTCTGCGTAGATGTCCATAGCGCGATAAAGATCGTCTAGGACAGCTGCTTCATTTGCCTGATGCTCAGTTTGTTGTGCTCCTGGGAAAAGAGCGCCAAAGGCTACACAGTTTGGCATGGTGCGAGCAAAGGTAGCACCACCTGATGAGAGAGGAGGAGTTTTATCTCCGGTTTTTTCTTGGTAAACTTGCATAAGAGTAGTAACGAGTTGGCTATCTCTTGCGACATAGAGGGGTGCTAGATAGTCAAATTCTTGGTAGTCAAGTTGGTAGTCTTTGGCGCACTGGGTGAGCTGTGCCACCAGTTTCTCCTTATCTACTAGCACAGGTATGCGTATATCGATCCGAATCTCGGAACGATCGGGATTGATGGTCAACCCTGCAACATTAAAGGAAAGGGAACCAGACGGTTCATCAGTAACCTCTCCAAAGATTCCAAGCCCTCTACCATCTTGCCCTGCTTTGTCGGTTAGAAAATGGAGGGCAGAGTGGGGTTGGAGAGGTGCGAGTACACTAGCAAGTCGAATGACTGCATTGACACCTTGACTAGCATCTTTGGCGTGTTTAGGTACCCCGAGTACGGTCACGGTTTGGTCTGTGGTTTGGTGATCAAAATTTGCTTCCTTCAACCCCCTACAAACCGCTTCATAAAGAGGACCTTGGTAACTTGCCTTATCTGGTACGACATTAAAGGCACCTCCGACATCGAGCTTGAGATGATCAGAACCGGGGCCATGAAGCTTGACTTGAAGGAGCCCCTTTTCAGCGTATGTCAAAGGAAATGACGAATCTGGTGCAAATCCCATGCTGGCTTGTTCTTCGAGGGCGTTGTAGCGTGCCATACATCTCCAAAGAGTTTCTTCATCCGTACCAAAGATAAAACGCACGCGCTTCTTAAATTGGACGCCTTGGTCCAGCAAGCTTTTCACTGCGTAGAGAGCTGCGAGTGAAGGACCTTTGTCGTCTTGTGCCCCTCGTCCATAGAGTTTGCCTTCTCTGATAGTTGCTTCAAATGGAGGAGATTGCCAATCTGACAAATCTCCTGCAGGCACAACATCTAAGTGGCAGAGGATGGCAAGAAGTTCTCCTTCACCAACCTCTGCATAACCATAATAGCCCTTGGGATCAATATAAGTTTTAAAGCCAAGTTCACGGCAGATTTCCAGCGTCTTTTCTAGAACGTCTTGAATAGCTTGTCCAAAAGGTGTGCCATTTTCTCCTTCTTTGAGAACAGATGGGTAGGAGATAAGAGTCTTTAAACTCTGTAAAAAGCTCTGTTTAATGGAGTCGGTGATATATGAATTCATCCGTTTTACCTCATACTTTGTTCTAAAGGAATGGTAGGAAGGTACCTAGGATAAGAAGAAGTATGCTCACAATGACAATAACGACAATGAGTTTAGTAACAAATTTCCACCAAGTTCCTAGACTAATACGGCCGAGCGCGAGAGCCCCCATAACGATACCAGAAGTTGGAGCGACAAGGTTGAGTACACCAGATGCAGATTGATAGGCAGTGATGATGAGACTAGGTTTTACGTTAACGAACTCACCAAGTGGTGCCATGATTCCCATTGTAGCACTAGCAAGTCCAGATGAAGATGGGATAAGGAATGACATAGGAAGGTAGAAGAGGTAGGTCAAAACGATGAAGACCTGAGAAGAGAGACCTTGAAGTCCGACTTCACCCCAGTGTAGAATAGTTGCAGTAATCATACCGTCGTTCATGATAACTTGGATACCACGAGCTACTGCACAAATCAAGGCTACGGTGAGAAGATCTGCTGCACCAGCCATAAAGGTAGAGATAATCTTGCTTTCCTTGAGACCGTAAACAACACCAATAAGAATACCCATCACAGCAAAGAGCATCGCACCTTCTGGGAAGTACCAGCTACCGAATGGTAGAGCAGATGAACCGATAGCTCCACCAATAACAGGAAGACCAATCAACCAATTCTTGAAGTCTTCAAATAGAGTGATATGCAAGTCTACCCAAGGGATAAAGCTGGCGATCATGATGATGAAAGTCAAGATGAACAAGGCAAGAACATGTTTTTGTTTCTTGTTCAAGACAGATGGAGCATTTTCGTTATCAGTGACATTGAAGTGTTTAAGGTCTTCTTCACGTTGAGAGTAGACAAGTGATTTTGTGGGATCCTTTTGGATCTTTTCTGCATAGCGGTAGACAAAGTAAGTACTGATACCTGTCATAACAAACCAGAAGATGATACGAAGGATAACCCCGTCCATAGATGACACACCTGCGGTATCAGAAGCGATAACAGTAGCAAAAGGATTGAGAGTAGAGGCAAGACAGCCAACTTGAGAACCTAGTAGGATGATGGCAACGGCAGTAATGCTATCAAAACCAACAGCCATCATAACAGGAACAAGGAGTGGATAAAATGCCATGGTTTCTTCACCCATACCATAAGTTGTTCCTCCAAGCGCAAAGAGGGGCATGAGGATGAGGATCAGCATTTTTTCGCGTCCTTTGTATTTCTTAACAATAGAGGCAATACCAACATCGAGTGTGCCTGTCGCATTGACGACACCTAGAAATCCTCCAACCATGAGGATGAAGAAGGCTACGTCAATAGCGGCTTTAGTTGGTTCGTGACCGAGCATCGCCCGGATTGGAGCCATTAGAATATCGTAAATCCCTTGGGGATTAGAGTCAACAGTTTGATAGGTACCTGCAATGAGGCCACCTGCTTCGTTCGTGTCATACTTACCTGCTGGAATGATCCAAGTCAAGATTGCCATGATAGCAATAATAATGATCAAAACAGTGTAAGATGAAGGCATTTGGAACCTTTTTTTTGTTTTTTCACTCATTTGTTTTTCCTCCTAAACTATGCCACAAAGTATAAAAACGAATGATGTTGGTTTACCTGAGTGCTCCTAGTTAGAGCTTGTACTTGGGTTAAAATGGCTAGTCTTTAACAATAATTGTTCCGCTTTCGGACTCGATCAAGGCGCCTAGATTGCTGAGGGAAGTGATAACAGCCTTGCCTTCTGGGTGGTTGGTTACAAAATCGATAGCAGCTTCGACCTTGGGTAGCATGCTACCCGGCGCGAATTGTCCTTGTTTGATGTATTCTTTTAGTTGACTGACGGTAACGTGTTCAAGTTTTTCTTGGTCTGGTTTATTGTAGTTGACATAAACATAGTCTACGCTAGTAAGGACGATAAAGAGATCAGCTTCGACGAGTTCTGCTAGTCGTTGAGACGCAAAGTCTTTATCAATAACGGCTTCGACCCCACGTAAGTAACCGTTTTCATTTTTAACAACAGGGATACCACCTCCACCTGCTGCGATGACAACTTGACCATTATCGAGCAAGGTGCGGATGCTGTTGATTTCTTTAATGTCGATTGGTTTTGGTGAAGCCACTACTTTACGCCAGCCACGACCGGCATCTTCTTTGAAGGTTGCTCCTGTTTTTTCGCTCTCAGCTTTGGCATCTTCTTCTGAGTAGAATGGACCGATTGGTTTGGTGGGATTGATAAAGGCAGGGTCTTCTTTGTCTACTATAACTTGGGTAACAACAGAAGCGACATTTTTATCAAGTCCTACATCGAGCAATGCGTTATCAAGAGCACATTGTAGCCAAAAACCGATACTACCCTCGGTCATGGCAACCAAAGAATCAAGGGGGAAGGCAGGGTTTTTTTCCGAATTTGCCATCAAGTGTTGAAGCAAGAGATTGCCAACCTGAGGACCATTTCCATGAGTGATGATCAGTTCATCTCCGTTTTGAATCAACTTGACCAGATGACGAGCTGTTTCTACCAGAGCAGCTTGTTGAGCTTGGGCAGATGGGTCAGTGGAGAGGATGGCATTTCCGCCTAAAGCAACGACGATTTTTCTATGAGACATGAGCTCTCCTTCCTTTAATATGGTAAACCTGACAGAACTCCAAGAGCTACAGGCAGGTATGATGATAAAATATGAAGTGGAGGTAGCGTCTTTTTAAAAGACAAATTAGTCATTACTACTAATAAAAGGGGTTGAACGCACAGCTGACGTTTATCAGAATGAGACTAGGAAGCAGGAAGATGACAAGAGTAAGATGGCAAATCTGTCAAACGGAATCCTTGCTTTCTTTCGCTAGAACTGATAAGCTATCATAGCTTTCGTCTCAACCCCTGTGTTGTGTATACGAGTAAGTTTTATACTTTAGGAATGTAGAGATTTCCAAGAGTAGCAGCCATAACAGCTTTGATAGTGTGCATACGGTTTTCTGCTTGGTCAAAGTGGCGAGCATACTTGCTGCGGAAGACTTCGTCTGTTACTTCCATTTCTTCTACGCCAAATTTTTCAGCAACATCTTTACCATAGACAGTGTGAGTGTCGTGGAATGCTGGTAAACAGTGGAGAAAGATCAAGTTTTCGTTGTTTGCTTTTTTCACTAAGTCCATATTGACTTGGTAAGGTTTCAAAAGTGCAACGCGTTCTGCGAATTTGTCTTCTTCACCCATAGATACCCAAACGTCTGTGTAAAGTACATCAGCACCTTTGACAGCTTCGTCTGCATTTTCGGTGATGAGGACGTGTGCACCACTTTCTTTAGCAAATCCTTCAGCCAATTCAACGATTTCTTTTTCTGGGAAGAGTTCTTTTGGTGAGAAGATGTGAACGTTAACACCAAGGATAGCACCTGTTACGAGCAAGCTATTGGCAACGTTGTTACGTCCATCACCACAGTATACCAATGTCAAGCCTTCCAAGCGACCGAAGTTTTCTTGAACAGTCAAGTAGTCAGCGAGCATTTGAGTTGGGTGCCATTCGTCAGTTAGACCGTTCCATACTGGAACACCTGAGAATTCTGCCAGTTCTTCAACCATACGTTGGCTGAAGCCGCGGAATTCAATCCCGTCAAACATACGACCCAAAACTTTTGCAGTATCTTCAGTAGATTCTTTTTTACCTAACTGAATGTCATTTGCTCCGAGGTACTCTGGATGAGCACCAAGGTCAATAGCTGCAGTTGTAAAGGCTGCACGTGTACGAGTAGAAGTTTTTTCAAACAAGAGGGCGATATTTTTACCAGCAAGGTAGTGGTGTTGGATATTGCGTTTTTTCAAATCCTTCAAGTGAGCTGAAAGACCGATAAGGTATTCTAACTCTGCGCGAGTAAAGTCTTTTTCTGCTAAGAAGCTGCGTCCTTGGAATACTGAATGTGTCATTCTATTATTTCCTCTTTCTATTTTTTACATTTTTTATTGACAAATACTAAACAGCGATTATACTTCTTCGCGTTCAAATGGCATAGACATACAACGAGGTCCACCACGGCCCCGAACCAATTCACTTCCGCGGATCTTAATCAAGCGAAGCCCGTATTCTTCTAGGATCTTGTTGGTAATGGTATTGCGGGCATAAACGACGACTACACCAGGTGCGATGGTCAAAGTGTTGGAGCCATCATTCCATTGTTCACGCGCAGCTGCTACGATATTGCCACCACCGCAACGGATCAAATGAACTTTTTCTATGCCGAGGTTCTTCGCAAGAAGTTCAGCTAAGTCACCTTTTTCTTCAACAATCTTGAGTTTTTCATCTTCATAAGTGACAGAGTACACACGAAGATCGCCTTCGATTTCTGGGTGAATTGTGAACTTGTCATAGTCAACCATGGTAAAGACAGTATCCAAGTGCATGAATTTACGGTTGTTAGCAAATTCAAATGCCAATACTTTCTTGAAGCCAATATTTTTCTTGAAGATGTTCACCAAGAGTTTTTCAATCGAAGCTGCGTCTGTACGTTGAGAAATACCAACTGCTAATACATCTTTAGAAAGAACTAACTCATCTCCACCTTCAATACGTGTATCTTCTTCACGGTTGTAAACCAACTCCACTTTTCCACCATAGATTGGATGGTGTTTGAAAATGTATTTACCATAAAGAGTTTCACGGTTACGAGTATCTGCATACATGTGGTTAAGCGATACGGCATTACCAATGGTTGCAAATGGGTCACGAGTGAAGTAGAGGTTTGGCATTGGGTCGATAGCAAATGGATAGTCTGACTCAACCAAGTCAGTCAAGCCTTTTGCTTCTTCAGGAATTTCTGGCAATTCAACTTTCTGAACACCAGCCATAGTTTTTTCAACCAATTCTTGGTTGTCCTTGATACCGTGAAGCAATTCACGAATAGCCACCTTGGTTTGACGACCACGGATGTTGGCTTCGTCTAAATATTCCTCGATAAATTGATCGCGGATTTCTGGGGAAGTCAATGACTCAGCAGCCAATTGCTCTAGGTAAAGGACCTCAATTCCTTCATCACGAAGAGCTTGAGCAAATGCGTCATGTTCTTTTTGAGCATCTTCCAAGAATGGAATGTCATCAAAAAGAAGCCTTTCGAGATAGTCAGGCAACAAGTTTTCCAACTCTTTGCCTGGACGGTGCAACATAACTTTTTTCAGTTTCCCAATTTCTGAGAATACCTGAATCGGATGTGAAGACATGTGTTTTCCTCCTTAAAAATTTTTACGGTGGCACCTTTTTGGTACCGCTTACATTTACGTTATATCACATTCTCAGAGGCGTGTCAATAGTAAAAAATGATTAAAAATTTGGACAAAACAAGGTTTTAGTAGTATTTTATGTTATTATACGATAGCAAAAGGGATTACAGGAAATAAATGTATAAACTTCTACTAAAAAGAATATAATTTTTTTTGAAAAAATTATGCTAAATTTCACATTTTAAGAAGAAATGTCCAGATTTTAATTCAGTTCTGACGAGGAATTGAGAGGAGCTGTGATTGAAAGTTGCTTAGAAAATTATATGAAATCTATCAGAAAAGTTTTTCCTCTAGGCCACTTTAAATGTATATTGTACAAATTATAGAATCTTTTCCGAGTATTTAGGGAGACAGCCTTGTCTTATTGACGGTACATATATTTTTTGTTATAGTCAACGAGGTAACAACTAGGAAGAATGCTTTATTCACAAGTTGTGGATAAGTTTGGGGAGAGCAGGAGGTTTACCTAAAATCCTAGAGTGTCCTTGATAATAGTACGGGCAACTAGTAACTGGCTATCTTGCCAGTAGAAATCCTAGTGGAGTGGGGATTTGAGCAGGTCTGCCTGAGGGTGACAGGTTCAAAGTCAAAGAGCTGGATTCTGTAAAAGCTAGTTTTTAGGCATGTTTTCTTATCCACAAGTTGTGGATAACTTTTGGAACAAGAGAAAGAGATATGAGATGATGAGTAACATAAAACCACATGGACCATTACCCAGTCAGGCCCAGCTAGTCTATCTGGGAGATGAGCTAGCAGCCTTTATCCATTTTGGCCCCAATACCTTTTATGACCAGGAATGGGGGACAGGTCAGGAGGAGCCTGAACGCTTTAACCCGACCAAATTGGATGCGCGCCAATGGGTTCGAGTGCTTAAAGAAACAGGTTTTAAAAAGGTGATTTTGGTGGTTAAGCACCACGATGGTTTTGTGCTCTACCCGACAGCTTATACAGACTACTCGGTCAAGGCTAGTCCTTGGCGGGATGGAAAGGGGGACTTGCTCCTTGAGGTTTCCCAAGCTGCAACTGAGTTTGACCTGGATATGGGAGTTTATTTGTCTCCCTGGGATGCCCATAGTCCCCTCTATCATGTGGATCGAGAAGCGGACTACAATGCCTATTATCTGGCTCAGCTGAGGGAAATTTTATCAAATCCTGACTATGGGAATGCTGGTAAGTTTGCTGAGGTTTGGATGGATGGTGCCAGAGGGGAAGGGGCCCAGCAGGTCAACTATGAGTTTGAGACCTGGTTTGAAACTATTCATGACCTACAAGGGGATTGCTTGATATTCTCAACAGAGGGAACTAGTATTCGCTGGATTGGCAATGAACGGGGCTATGCAGGGGATCCCTTGTGGCAAAAAGTCAGGCCCGACCAGTTGGGGACAGAGGCTTCATTAGATTATCTGCAGCACGGAGATCCCTCAGGTACGCTGTTTTCAATCGGTGAGGCAGATGTTTCCCTTCGCCCGGGTTGGTTTTACCATGAGGATCAGGATCCTAAGTCTCTCGAGGAATTGGTCGAAATCTACTTTCACTCAGTGGGGCGGGGAACGCCTCTCCTGCTCAATATTCCGCCAAAACAAGATGGGCTCTTTGATGAAAGGGATATCCAGCGACTGTATGAATTTAGAGCCTACCGTGACGCACTCTATAGCGAAGATTTGGCTCTGGGAGCCAAGGTATCTGGCCCTGCTCTATCAGCAGACTTTGCCTGTCATCATTTGACAGATGGACTAGAGACCAGTTCTTGGGCAAGTGATGCAGAACTGCCAATTCAGTTAGAGCTTGATTTAGGGGAATCTAAAACTTTTGATGTGATCGAGTTGAGGGAAGAGTTGAAGCTAGGGCAACGCATCGCTACTTTCCATGTTCAGGTAGAGTTGGATAGTGTCTGGCAGGAGTTTGGGTCAGGCTTTACAGTGGGTTATAAACGCCTTTTGCGAGGTTCCGTGGTAGAGGCTCAGAAGGTGCGTGTAATCATCACAGAGGCACAGGATTTGCCTTTGTTAAGCAAGATTTCACTTTATAAAATACCTAGCTTGTCAAAAAAAGAAGCCGTTCAGCAACTAGAGTTTTCAGAAAAAAATCTAGCTGTGACCAAGGGAGAAAATGCCTATTTTACAGTTAAGCGCAGAGAATCTAGTGGTCCTTTGGAAGCTAAGATTTCGATTCAACCAGGGACAGGTGTGCATGGTGTCGCTTATCGGGACGAGATCCAAGTCCTTATGTTTCAAGTTGGCGAGACTGAAAAAAGATTGACGCTTCCAACCTTGTATTATACAAGGGATAAAACCTTGGATTTCTATCTGAACCTAATGGTGGATGGTCATCTTATTGATCAACTCCAAGTCCAAGTTTCATAAAAGAAGAACCTTTGCGCGATGCAAAGGTTCTTTTGGTTATGAGTGATTTGGTAGCCAGCTGAGGGTGAAGGTCAGTTGCTCAGCTTTCAATAGGTCTTGGTGTTGAAGGCTAGATACTGGAGTATTGTCCAATCGGCATTCTTTGACAAAGTTGAAATGGCTGTAGTTTTGCTCGGCATGGATATCTAGCCATTTATTTTCTTTAGCTAGGTAGACACGGAGATGATCAAAGAGGGGGATTCCGAGGTCGTAACTTGGTTTTCCTGGGCAGGTCGGGTAGAATCCAAGAGCTGACCAGATATACCAGGCGGAGAGGCTGCCATTGTCCTCATCGCCAGGGTAGGCTTGCCAGCTTGGTTTGAAGGCCTTCTGACGTAGCGTCTTGATGAGAAGGCTAGTGTATTCAGGATAGTTACTGTAACGGAAGAGATAAGGAATGTGGAAGCTAGGTTGGTTGGAAATAGCGATTTGCCCAAAAGGAGCGGTAGCCATCTCGCTCATTTCATGAATCTCGTAACCATAGCCAGTTGTCTCAAAGAGAGGAGCATCCTGACAGGTTTTCAAAAGGTAGCGGCTAAAGGCTTCTTTTCCACCCATAAGTTGTATTAAACCTGGGATGTCGTGGAGGACGCCTAAAGTCGCTTGAATGGCAGAACATTCGGCATAGTCGCGTCCCCAACTGTAAGGAGAGAAGTCAGGGCGGAAGTTGCCTTGACGATCTCGCGCACGCATATAGCCTGACTTCGTATCAAATAGATGACGGTAATTCTGCGATGCGACCTTATAAGTCTGGGCGATGTCATTTTGACCAAGTTTTTCGGAACAGCTGGCGATACAAAAATCACTATAGGCGTAGTCTAGCGTGTGGCTGACACTTTCGTGGTGGTCGGTAGAGAGGTAGCCTAACTCTTGGTATTGGGTTAGTCCATGGCGACCATTGATGCCAAGAGGGTCGGACTTGGTGGCTGT
The DNA here is from genome assembly GCA_905372925.1 of uncultured Streptococcus sp. Lineage (GTDB taxonomy): Bacteria > Bacillota > Bacilli > Lactobacillales > Streptococcaceae > Streptococcus. The sequence goes on along the minus strand of CAJPRB010000004.1, from coordinate 11,500 downwards.
CTCCAGCATGGCTTGGAGGAGTTCTTCTTCCAAGTCGGGAGCCATATCCTTGCAGGCGCTATCTGCGATAATGCCGTCTAAAAGAGTGCCAGGCATCATGCCACGCTCATCTGGAGCCAGCCATTTTGGCAGGAAACCAGTATCGCGGTAGCTATTGAGGAAACCTTCTAAAAAGCGGTGATAGTGTTCCGATATGATAAGGGCAAAGAGGGGGAAGGTGGTGCGGAAGGTATCCCAGAAACCATTGTTGCTGAAGAGGACGCCAGGTTTGACAGTACCAGTAGACAAATCCATGTGGATGGCCTGCCCTGACTCGTTCAACTCATAAAATGTCTGTGGGAAGAGGAAGAGTCTGTAGAGGCAGTGGTCAAAGAAGGTTCGGTCAGCCTCCCCGGTCTCTATAACATCAAAACGATGGAGGAGGTTTTCCCAGTCTGCTTGGGCATTTGCTTTACAGCTATCAAAGTCCGTCTGAGGTAGATTAAGCAGCGCTTGAGAAGGAGAAATAAAGGAAGTCGCTAGCTGGATTTCCGCATGACCGTCTGCGAGGTCAATTCGCCAGTCTCCGTATTCTTGGTTGACAGCAAGAATCTCCGTATTCATTTGTAGGGCAGTGAAGAGTATCAGCGGATTTTTATTGGTCTCTGTTTTGCCTTCTTGTCTGAGGGACAGAGTCCGCTTATCAACCTGCTCAACTGTTAGGTCATCTGCTGCGTGAAGATAGAGGGAGAGGGCCTTGCCTTGCTTTTGCTTTAAACGAATAGAAGCACCGTAGCAAGTCGGTGTGAGCTGGGTTTCAATCTGATAGCGCAGAGAAAAGAGTTTCAAATGGTGAGGCTGGAAGCAAGCTTTATCTATATCATAAGAAGACTGGCGGTGAAAGAGACTGTCTCCCCCAAGCTTGCCTGTGACGGGTGTTAAGAGCAACCAAGAATAATCACCAATCCAAGGACTAGGCTGATGGGTTAAGCGAATCCCCTGAAAGGTGGGTAGATGCGGATCGAAGAACCAAGCTCCCTCCTGGTCACTGGTCTGGGGCACAAAATAATTCATCCCAAAAGGCACGCCTGTATAAGGCAGGGTATTTCCCCGAGAGAAGGCATGCTTGCTAGTAGTACCAAAGCGGGTATCGATGGTCTCAAGTAGTGGTTTCATGGTATTTCCTTTAGCTGCTTTTCTACATTATATCAGAAAAAGAGAGTCTTTAGATATGGAGTTCGAAAGTAAGCAATTTTGTAGAGAAATGACTATCATTTGTGTATATATTTTCTAAGCTAAAAGCTTTATACTGAACATGAAACTTGTTTGAAAGAGGAAACTGCACGATGATTTATTCGAAAGAAATTGTTAGAGAATGGCTGGATGAAGTAGCGGAGCGGGCTAAGGACCATCCGGAGTGGGTGGATGTCTTTGAGCGTTGCTATACAGACACCTTGGACAATACGGTTGAAACCTTAGAAGATGGCTCAACTTTTGTCTTGACTGGGGATATTCCTGCCATGTGGCTTCGGGATTCGACAGCCCAGCTTAGACCATATCTTCATGTGGCTAAAAGAGATCCACTTCTTCGTCAGACCATTGCTGGTTTGGTTAAACGTCAGATGACTTTGATTCTCAAAGATCCTTATGCCAACTCCTTCAACATTGAGGAGAACTGGAAGGGTCACCATGAGACTGACCACACAAACCTTAACGGCTGGATTTGGGAGCGTAAGTACGAGGTGGACTCGCTTTGCTATCCTTTGCAGCTGGCTTATCTCCTTTGGAAAGAGACTGGCGAGACCAGTCAGTTTGATGAGACTTTTGTCGCAGCGACCAAGGAAATTCTTCATCTCTGGACGGTAGAACAAGACCACAACAACTCTCCTTATCGTTTTGTCCGTGATACGGACCGCAGGGAAGATACACTGGTAAATGATGGTTTTGGACCTGCCTTTGCGGTGACAGGTATGACCTGGTCAGCCTTTCGCCCGAGTGATGACTGCTGCCAGTATAGCTATTTGATTCCGTCCAATATGTTTGCCGTAGTCGTATTAGGGTATGTGCAAGAAATCTTTGAAGAACTGAATCTAGCTGATAGCCAAAACATCGTGGCAGATGCTAAACGCCTGCAAGCTGAAATCCAAGAAGGAATCGAAAACTACGCTTACACCACCAACAGCAAGGGCGAAAAGATTTACGCCTTTGAAGTGGATGGTTTAGGGAATGCTAGCATCATGGATGACCCAAATGTACCAAGTCTGCTGGCTGCGCCGTATCTGGGCTACTGCGACATTGACGATGAGGTTTACCAAGCAACTCGTCGGACCATTCTGAGCCCTGAAAATCCATACTTCTACCAAGGAGAATACGCTAGCGGTCTCGGAAGTTCTCATACCTTCTATCGCTATATCTGGCCCATTGCCCTTTCTATCCAAGGCTTGACAACAAGAGATAAGGCAGAGAAGAAATTCTTGCTCGATCAGCTCGTTGCTTGCGATGGTGGTACAGGTGTTATGCATGAAAGCTTCCACGTGGATGACCCAACGCTCTACTCACGTGAATGGTTCTCTTGGGCCAATATGATGTTTTGTGAGTTGGTTTTGGATTATCTAGATATTCGCTAGTCAGTTCTTTAGTTAGATAGAAATAAAAATTTAAGTTAGAATGAGGTTTTACTTCATGGAAAATGTTGTTGTACATATTATCTCACATAGTCACTGGGATCGTGAGTGGTACTTGCCTTTTGAAAGCCACCGGATGCAGCTGGTGGAATTGTTTGACAATCTTTTTGATCTCTTTGAAAATGACCCTGAGTTCAAGAGTTTCCACTTGGATGGCCAAACCATTGTCCTGGATGACTACTTGGAAATTCGCCCTGAAAATCGCGACAAAGTCCAACGTTACATCGGCGAAGGCAAACTCAAAATTGGTCCCTTTTACATCTTGCAGGATGATTACTTGATTTCTAGTGAAGCCAATGTTCGCAATACCTTGATTGGTCAAGCAGAATGTGCAAAATGGGGCAAATCAACCCAGATTGGTTACTTCCCAGATACCTTTGGAAATATGGGACAAGCTCCTCAAATCCTTCAAAAATCAGGCATTCACGTGGCAGCCTTTGGTCGTGGTGTCAAGCCGATTGGATTTGACAACCAAGTCCTCGAAGATGAGCAGTTTACTTCCCAGTTTTCAGAAATGTACTGGCAGGGCGCTGATGGAAGTCGTGTCCTCGGTATCCTCTTTGCCAACTGGTACAGTAATGGAAATGAAATCCCTGTTGATAAGGATGAAGCACTAGCCTTCTGGAAACAAAAACTGTCAGACGTGCGTGACTATGCTTCGACCAACCAGTGGTTGATGATGAACGGATGTGACCACCAGCCTGTACAGCGAAATCTGAGCGAAGCTATTCGTGTAGCCAATGAACTCTTCCCAGATGTGACTTTTGTGCATAGTTCCTTTGATGACTATGTCCATGCAGTAGAAAGTGCTCTACCTGAGCAACTATCTACCGTTACAGGTGAGTTGACCAGTCAAGAAACAGATGGCTGGTACACACTTGCCAACACTTCTTCATCACGCATTTACCTTAAACAAGCCTTCCAAGAAAATAGCAATCTGCTAGAACAAGTGGTGGAACCATTGACTGTCATCACTGGTGGGCACAACCATAAGGACCAGTTGACCTATGCTTGGAAAGTCCTTCTACAAAATGCGCCACATGACAGTATCTGTGGCTGTAGCGTGGACGAGGTTCACCGTGAGATGGAAACACGTTTTGCCAAGGTCAACCAAGTCGGAAATTTCGTTAAGACCAATCTTCTCAACGAGTGGAAGGGTAAAATCGCAACCCACGAAGCCCAAAGCGACCATCTCTTTACCGTCATTAACACAGGTTTGCACGACAAGGTTGATACGGTCAGCACAGTGATTGATGTGGCGACTTGTGATTTCAAAGAATTGCACCCAACAGAAGGCTATAAGAAGATGGCAGCCTTGACCTTGCCAAGCTACCGTGTGGAAGACTTGGAAGGACACGCTGTAGAAGCGAAAATCGAAGATTTAGGAGCTAATTTTGAGTATGATTTGCCAAAAGACAAGTTCCGTCAGGCTCGCATCGCTCGACAAGTGCGCGTGACAGTACCTGTTCATCTGGCACCACTTTCTTGGACAACCTTCCAATTGCTTGAAGGAGAACAAGAACACCGTGACGGTATTTACCAAAATGGAGTGATTGATACGCCATTTGTAACGGTCAGTGTGGATGACAATATCACAGTCTACGACAAGACAACTCATGAAGCTTATGAAGATGTTGTTCGCTTTGAAGACCGTGGTGACATCGGAAATGAGTATATCTATTTCCAACCAAAAGGAACAGAGCCTATTTACGCAGAGTTGACAGGTTATGAGGTCTTGGAAAATACAGCTCGTTTTGCCAAAATCTTGCTCAAGCATGAATTGATAATTCCAGTAAGTGCAGACGAAAAACTGGATGCGGAACAAAGAGGTATCATCGAGTTTATGACGCGTGAAGCTGGACGTTCAGATGAACTGACAAGCATTCTTCTTGAAACAGAGATGACCGTCTTTGTTGACAATCCACAGATCCGCTTTAAGACTCGCTTTACCAACACCGCTAAGGACCACCGTATCCGTCTCTTGGTCAAGACTCATAATACGCGTCCAAGCAATGATTCTGAAAGCATCTATGAGGTGGTGACACGACCAAATAAACCAGCTGCTTCTTGGGAAAATCCTGAAAATCCTCAACACCAACAAGCCTTTGTCAGCCTGTATGATGATGAAAAAGGGGTGACAGTGGCAAATAAAGGATTGCACGAGTATGAAATCCTTGGAGATGATACCATTGCCGTGACCATTCTTCGTGCCTCAGGTGAGCTAGGTGACTGGGGTTACTTCCCAACACCAGAGGCTCAGTGCTTGCGCGAGTTTGAAGTCGAGTTTGCGCTTGAATGCCACCAAGCAGGGGAACGCTTTTCCGCTTTCCGTCGTGCCAAAGCCTTCCAAACACCATTCACTAGTCTTCAGGTTGCTAAACAAGAAGGAAGTGTTGCAGCGACTGGTAGCCTCTTGAGTCATGCAGCGCTCAGCTTGCCACAAGTCTGCCCAACAGCCTTTAAAGTGGCTGAAAATGAAGAAGGATATGTACTTCGTTACTACAATATGAGTCAAGAAAATGTACGCATATCAGAACACCAGCAAACCATTTTGGACTTACTTGAGCGACCATATCCAGTTCATTCAGGACTATTAGCGCCACAAGAAATTCGCACAGAATTAATCAAAAAAGAAGACATTTAACAGTTTTAAAGTGTTTGATAACTAATACTATGAGATAGAAAGGAGGGGCGAAAGAGTAAGGACTAACTACTGATTCGCCCCTTTTTACGGTAAAGAACAATGACCATTGCAACCATTGATATCGGAGGGACCGGTATAAAATTTGCTAGTCTAACTCCTGATGGAAAAATACTAGATAAGACAAGTACTCCGACGCCAGAAAACTTGGAGTCTTTACTGACTTGGCTAGACCAACGCTTGGCAGAACAAGATTATAAGGGCATTGCTATGAGCGTTCCAGGCGCGGTCAATCAAGAAACAGGTGTGATTGAGGGCATCAGTGCCGTGCCTTACATCCATGGCTTTTCTTGGTATGAGGCCCTTGCTCATCATCAGCTACCTGTCCATCTAGAAAATGATGCCAACTGCGTTGGACTTAGTGAACTGCTGGCTCACCCAGAGATTGAAAATGCAGCCTGTGTCGTGATTGGGACAGGAATCGGTGGTGCCATGATTATCAATGGCAAGCTTCACCGAGGTCGCCACGGCTTAGGGGGAGAGTTTGGCTACATGACAACCATTGCACCTGCTGAAAAACTCAACAACTGGTCGCAACTAGCGTCAACTGGAAATATGGTGCGCTACGTGATTGAAAAATCTGGTCAAACTGACTGGGACGGTCGCAAGATTTATCAAGATGCCGCAGCAGGCAATGCTCTTTGTCAAGAAGCTATTTTGCGCATGAACCGTAATCTGGCTCAAGGCTTGCTCAATATTCAGTATCTCATCGACCCAGATGTCATTAGCCTGGGTGGCTCTATCAGTCAAAATCCTGACTTTATCCAAGGCGTCAAAAAAGCTGTCGATGAATTTGTCAAAACCTACGAAGAATACACGGTCGCACCAGTTATCCAGGCCTGCACCTATCACGCAGACGCCAATCTCTACGGTGCCTTTGTCAACTGGCTACAGGAGGAAAATCAATGGTAAGATTTACAGGACTTAGTCCCAAGCAAACGCAGGCAATTGACTTATTGACAAAGCATATCTCTTTACCAGATGTGGAAGTGGCAGTCACTCAGTCTGACCAAGCCTCTATCTCTATCAAGGGTGAAAGTGGACACTATCAACTAACCTATCGCAAACCTCATCAACTCTACCGCGCCTTGTCAGTGCTAGCAACAGCTCTAGCAGAAGCTGACAAAGTAGAGATTGAAGAGAAGGCGGCTTATGAAGATTTGGCCTACATGGCAGACTGTTCTCGAAATGCGGTGCTGAATGTGGCTTCTGCCAAGCAGATGATTGAGGTCTTGGCTCTCATGGGCTACTCAACCTTTGAGCTTTATATGGAAGACACCTACCAGATTGAGGGGCAGCCATATTTTGGTTACTTCCGCGGAGCATACTCAGCTGAAGAGTTACAGGAAATCGAAGCCTATGCCCAGCAGTTTGATATGACCTTTGTGCCCTGTATCCAGACCTTGGCTCACTTATCAGCCTTTGTCAAATGGGGGGTCAAGGAAGTGCAAGAACTCCGTGATGTGGAGGACATTCTCCTTATTGGCGAAGAAAAGGTTTATGATTTGATTGATGGCATGTTTGCCACTCTATCTAAACTGCAGACTCGCAAGGTCAATATCGGGATGGACGAGGCTCACTTGGTTGGTTTGGGACGCTACCTCATCTTGAACGGTGTTGTAGACCGTAGTCTCCTCATGTGTCAACACTTGGAGCGCGTGCTAGATATTGCAGACAAGTATGGTTTCCACTGCCAAATGTGGAGCGATATGTTCTTTAAACTCATGTCAACAGATGGCCAGTATGACCGCGATGTGGAAATTCCTGAGGAAACTCGTGTCTACCTAGATCGTCTCAAAGACCGTGTAACCTTGGTTTACTGGGATTATTATCAGGATAGCGAGGAAAAATACAATCGCAATTTCCGCAATCACCACAAGATTAGCCAGGATATTGCTTTTGCAGGTGGTGCTTGGAAGTGGATCGGTTTTACACCCAACAACCATTTCAGCCATCTCATCGCTATGGAGGCCAACAAAGCCTGTCGTGCCAATCAAATCAAAGAAGTCATCGTGACGGGTTGGGGGGATAACGGTGGTGAAACTGCCCAGTTTTCTATCCTACCAAGTCTGCAAATCTGGGCAGAACTCAGCTACCGCAATGACCTAGACAGTTTGTCTGCTCACTTCAAGACCAATACAGGTCTATCAGTTGGAGACTTCATGCAGATTGACCTAGCCAACCTCTTGCCAGATCTGCCAGGCAATCTCAGTGGTATTAATCCCAACCGCTATGTCTTTTATCAGGATATTCTCTGTCCTATTCTTGATAGACACATGACACCTGAACAGGACAAACCGCACTTTGCTCAGGCTGCTGTGATCCTTGCCGAAATCAAAGAAAAAGCTGGTGGCTACTCTTACCTCTTTGAAACTCAGGCTCAGTTGAACCAGATTTTAAGTAGCAAAGTCGATGTAGGACGACGCATCCATCAAGCTTACCAAGAAGGTGATAAAGAAAATCTGCAAGCAATCGCCAGACAAGAATTACCAAAACTCAGAAGCGAGATCGAACACTTCCATGCCCTCTTTAGCCGTCAATGGTTGAAAGAAAACAAGGTCTTTGGCTTGGATACAGTCGATATCCGTATGGGCGGACTTTTGCAACGTATCAAACGCGCAGAAAACCGTATCGAGGCTTATCTGTCTGATCAGATTGACCGCATCGACGAGCTAGAGGTTGAAATCCTACCATTTACTGACTTCTACGCAGACAAGGATTTCGCAGCAACTACAGCCAATCAGTGGCATACCATTGCGACCGCATCGACGATTTATACGACTTAGACATTTATCACAAACAGTTAAACATCTCCTTTTAAATACATGGAGATGTTTTTTGATTTGGAGATAGGGAAGGAGTATAATGAAGGTATAAAGATAGTTTGGAGGTCTGACCATGAAAAAGCTACTACTAGTTCTAGGTGCGAGTGTGCTAGTCTTATCTGCCTGTCATAAAACGACAGAGGATGGAGCAACTAGTCCGTCAATACCAAGGGAGCAACAAACCAAGGAAACAACCAACTATTTTCACTATTTAGCAGATTCCTATCAAAAGGCTTTTTCGCATGAAAAAAATCATAAGGATACACCCGTCCAATCACCTATGGCTGCCACACTTGCAGCCATGGAAGAACTCCAGTTATCTAATCCGACTGATCAAGCCTTGATTATGAAGAACTACTCGGATTTTCAGAAGCTAATTCAATACAACACCGAAAAGTGGGAGGAAGAGTTTGCAAGCTGGGCTTCTTCTATGGGGCAGTCCTATCATAGACTAGAGCATACAAACTTTGATGAAAAGAATGACCTCATCAAAAAATTAGAAGCTACAACAGTCTCTCAGAAAAGTGTCAAATGGAATGTTTTTGGAGTATCGAGTGACAATGCTTATGACTACTTGGCTTTGGATGCCTACTATGACAATCAGGACAAACATTTCTACCTATTTACACTGAAGGATGGGCAAGCACAGGTCTTGCATGCCGATAAGACACTGGAAACTATCCCTACTGCAAATTTTGAAGAGACTGAAAACACAGATTTAGCGCAACGTTTTAAGGAATTTCTATTAAAAACAAGTGTAACCACAGAGAGCGAGCCAGATACAGATAATAGTTCTTTAATAGACAAGATAAAAACAGCCATGGAATCCTATTCGGATAGTAAAGGTGAAAGATTCAAGTCAACTAACTTAGCAACATATGGTCACTACTATGGACTTGCAGTGCCAGACCAGGTAATGCAATTTGGACAAGTGGATGGAATGAATTATACTTTTAAATGGTATGGCTATATTGCAGGTTCAGGTTCTAGGCGGTTCGATATCCTAGCTTGCTATGTGAATGAAGCAGAGACAGAAGTGATTCTCTTTGGCTACAAGGATGGTAATCCTGCTCTTTTACACACCGAAGGAAGACCAGAGATTGAGAAAAACGAATCAGGGGCTATCATAAATGCTCAGGTTCATTTTGTCGAGTTTCATCACCCAATATTAGAACAAGTTTTCAATCAGTAAAGCGGAAATACACTTATCGCATGCAAAGCGTTTCTCGTGAAACATCCTTCTTACTATAAAAAACTTCTCCACATAAAATAATTTGTGGAGTTTTTTCTATAATTAGTAGTTTAACCTGACCTTCAAATAGGAGTATACTAATAATGTAATCGTTATCAAACCTAAAAATTCGATGAAATCAGTTTTTAGGAATAAAAAGGGAGGAAATTATGAAAAAGTTTTCAAAAACCTTGAGAGATAACTGGATCTTTCTCTTGATGGTTTTACCAGGGGCACTCTGGTTGATTCTATTCTTTTACATTCCAGTATTTGGGAATGTGGTCGCCTTTAAAGACTACCATATGACCAGTAATGGTTTCATAGATAGTATTGTGAATAGTAAATGGGTCGGGTTAGATAATTTCAGATTCTTGTTTAGTTCAAAAGATGCCTTTATCATCACTCGAAATACCGTTCTCTACAATCTCGGCTTTATCTTTATCGGTTTGATTGTATCAGTAGGGATTGCCATCATCCTCAGCGAGCTCCGCTCTAAGAGAATGGTTAAGATTTTCCAAACGTCTATGTTGTTCCCTTACTTCCTGTCATGGGTTATCATCAGTTTCTTTACAGATGCCTTCCTAAACATTGACAAAGGGGTTTTCAACCATTTCCTAACATCCATTGGCATGAAGGAAGTCAACTTCTATGCTGACTTAGGCATTTGGCCATATCTTCTCCTTTTCCTAGGTATTTGGAAAGGCTTTGGATATAGCAGTGTCATGTACTATGCGACGATCATGGGAATTGACCCAACCTACTACGAAGCAGCAACAGTGGACGGGGCTAGCAAGTGGCAACGTATTCGCAACGTAACCATTCCTCAGTTGACTCCACTTGTGACAGTTTTGACTATCCTTGCAGTCGGAAATATCTTCCGTGCAGACTTCGGTCTCTTCTATCAAATCCCACACAATGCTGGTCAGCTTTACAATGTAACCAACGTTTTGGACGTATATGTCTTTAATGGTTTGACTCAGACAGCAGATATCGGTATGGCTTCAGCAGCCGGTCTTTACCAATCCGTTGTCGGTTTGATTCTGGTTATCCTATCAAACTTGCTTGCAAGACGAGTTGATCCAAACTCAGCTTTGTTCTAGAAAGGAGGAGAATATGGCAGAAAAGAAAATTAAAAAAGAAAAAATCGATAATGTCGGCATTCACTCCTTCAGTAAGAAAGCAGATATCTTCTTTAGTATCATCTCTGGTTTGATCGCTCTTTCTTGTATCTTGCCCTTTATCTTCGTTATCATCATTTCGGTGACAGACGAAAAGAGCATCCTCCAGTATGGATATAGCTTTTTCCCATCACAGTTTGGATTAGATGGTTTTGAGTTCTTGGCTCAGTTTAAAGATAAGATCCTCCAAGCGCTCTTTATCTCAGTCTTTGTGACAGTAGTCGGAACAGTGACCAACGTCTTCATTACAACCACTTATGCCTACGCTATCTCACGGACAACCTTTAAGTACCGCAGATTCTTTACGATCTTCGCTCTTCTTAGTATGTTGTTCAATGCTGGTTTGGTACCAGGCTATATTGTGGTCACTCGCCTGCTTCAACTTGGTGATACCGTTTGGGCCTTGATTGTTCCAATGCTTCTCTCACCATTCAACATCATTTTGATGCGTTCCTTCTTCAAGAAGACCATTCCAGAAGCCATTCTCGAATCTGCTCGTATCGATGGTGCCAGTGAAGCTCGGATCTTCTTCCAGATCTGTTTGCCATTGTCACTTCCAGGTATCGCAACCATCACGCTTTTGACAGCTCTTGGTTTCTGGAACGACTGGTTCAACGCCCTTCTTTACATCAAGAGTGACAACTTGTATCCATTGCAATATTTGCTTATGCAAATCCAACAAAATATGGACTACATTGCAAAAGCAGTCGGCCTATCTGGCCAACTGGGAGTCGCTCTACCGAAAGAAACAGGTCGTATGGCCATGGTTGTTGTTGCAACCCTTCCAATCGCGATTCTGTATCCATTCTTCCAACGCTACTTTGTTAAAGGTTTGACCATCGGTGGTGTGAAAGAATAGGACTTACTGAGAAACACCGTTTCTCCCTTCCCAACTTCATCCT
>CAJPRB010000003.1:0-32168 GCA_905372925.1 uncultured Streptococcus sp. | reverse complement strand
ATCCAGCATTACAGAAAGCTGAAACAGCCAAAAAGATAGAGGTTAAAATCCCTCGCCCCCAGCCAAATTCAGGAATAAAGCGGAAACTCAAGAGAAAGGCACCGAGCCCTTCCACTAGAAAAGTCGTCAGAAAGATTGAACGGATGAAATCCTTTAGAGACTGGGTTTCTCCATAAGCAAAACTTTCTTGAATGGTCTCACGGCCACGAAGACTGAGCTTTTGCTTGCCTTGGATATAAAAGATTCCGATAAAGGTCATGAGCCCCAAACCACCAATCTGGATCAAAATCATACAGATCAACTGACCCCAGATATTGTAAGTAGAGGCTACCGGCTGGGTAAAGAGCCCTGTCACACAGACCATAGACACAGTCGTAAAGAGATGGTCAAAGTAGGTCGCTTGTGACGTTCCTGCTTGCACAAAGGGGAGACTTAAAAGGAGCGAGCCCAAGAAGATCACTAGGGCAAAACTTAAAAAGATGCGACGGGCTGGCGATAAACGCCCTAATGTCGTCTTGATTTTTTCCAAAAAAGATTTGAATAACATAGCTACATTCTACCATAAAAACAGTAAGAACACTCACATGTGGTGCACAATGGCAAGACAGAGTTCGAGTGCCTTATCAAAAGCTTCTGATCCCCAGTCACGACTGTCGTAGTTATCTAGATCTGCTAAGGAATCTGCGGTAAAGAGCAGCTCTCCCCAGACAACCCCACGTAGTTGAGCTACTGCCGCAAGAGCAGAGCACTCCATCTCCACAACAGCACAGCCTTCTTCCTTGCGATAGGCAACCTTTTCAGCCGTCTCTCGGTAAAAACCATCTGTCGTCCAGGTCATGACCTCCTCGTAAGGAATGCCTCTTTGTTCCAAGACTTGCTCAATGGCAGAGATAGCCTCAATCTGCATCTCCATATAACGAGAAGGCGCTACATAGTGGTAGCTGGTTCCCTCATCTCGCAGAGCGCGAACAGGGACGAGAAAGGCATTTTCCTCTATATCGGCTAGGACTCCACAGGTTCCAGTGGAGATGATTTGCTCCACACCATAGCCAATCAACCAATCCATAAACTGGGCCGCTGGGGCAGAACCCACGGGCGCCTGGGCCAGACAAATCTCCTCGCCCTTGTAGTTGACGACATAGACTGGATAGGTCTTGGTGGCAGAAACGAACTCACCAACACAGTCCGCTCCTACTTCCTGAGCGTAGCGGTCAATCTCCTCCTCCAAAAATGCATAGATACACTTCTTTGGCAACTTCATGTCTAAACCCTCGTGATTCGGCATAAGGACCGCTTGAGGATTATCGTCAAACTCTAAAATGGGAATCGCATGTTTCTGAATCATCGCCCACCTCCTCTAATTTTGTACTATTGTATCAAAAGCTGACGGAGTGTCAAGGAGTTGGCTTTAGATTTCCTCTAGTAACAACACAAAAATCTCCCTTCTCTTTCAAGAAAGGAGATTTTTGCTTATCCTTGTCCGCCAGGGGCTGGACCGCCCCCTTGAGGGCCTCCATTTGGTCCACCGCCACCAGGCATAGAGTTGACAATTTCCGTTTGTTTTTCACCGTTGAGATAGATATCTCCGCCTGTGTAGGTCGCTGTTCCATCAAAGTCAAAACCTGTTTGACCAGTCATTTTAATGGTTCCGCCTGTGACTGTGATATTGCCGTTCGAGTCGATTGGGTCTGTATCCCCTTTACCAACTTCTACAGTCAGGTTCCCGCCGTTCATAGTGAAGAAGATTTCACTTTGTTGGGCGTTTTTGTTGGCTGCATTAACCCCATCATCTGTCGAATAGATGGTAATGTCCCCACCGTTGATAGTGATTGACTTACCTTCAAGTCCTTCTGTCGAATTCTTGACGGTGTAGGTCCCACTATCGATGACGAGGTCTCCAGAAGCATGGATGCCATCATCTCCTGCTGTGACGGTGATGTTGTTGTTGGATAGGTACATGGTTCCGACTGAAGTATCCTCGTCATTGTCCACCTTGACCCCATCTTCTTTGGCATCGATAGTCATGGTTGTACCAGTGATGTTGAGTTCATCATTAACATTAAAGGCATCGCCAACTGCTGTGATGTTATAGGTTCCACCCGTGATGTGGAGGGTGTCGTTGGCCTTGATACCATTGTTTTTCTTGCCATCTACATTGAGAGTACCTTTCCCGTTGATGGTCAAGTCCACTTTAGAGAAGAGAGCTGCGTCTGCTTTTTCATCGCTGTTAGAGCTTGAGTCAGAGAGACTGTTGGTGGTTCCCTCTGCTAGAGTCAAGTAGACATGGCCAGCTGATGTCGCAGATATCACTGCATTGGTGTTGGTCGTGGTCGCACCTTTTAGGACTAGGTGAACATCTGCCGACTTATCTGCCTCGACCTTGATCTGCACTCCGTCAGACTGACCTGAAATCACATAGGTGCCAGATTTTGTGATGGTCACTGTTGATTCAGAGACTGTCACCCCATTTCCAGAGACGTTTGCTGATGAGCCAGATAGCTCAATCTTAGAAGCTGTGTTTTCATCATAAGAAGTATCATAGTCCTTCTCTGTAAAATAGGATGATTGGTTTGTCTTTGTTGCAGTTGTTGTGGCACTATTTGTCGTTGCATTGGTATTGGATGTAGTTGTTGACTGGGCACATGCTGCCATCAGCACCATTGCCGTTAAACTCGTTGCGAGTAGGGTCCATTTTTTTGATTTCATACCTTTTTCCTTTCCTTCGTATGATATAGCTAGACAGTCTACAGAAGATTCCTAAAACGAAACTGAAACTTTTCTGAAAGTTTCCTTAAATTTAGTTTGGATTAGATTTCGCCTAGTAATTTTTTAGAAAGGACTGCTAGAAACAATTTTTGAACGCTAAAATACCTTTAATAGATTTTTTAAATCAGGATTCCTCAGTGCGATATCTCCTTGACCAAGAAAGCCAAAAAGAAGAAAAATTTATAAGACTAAAACTCATAAAAAGAACAGCCCTAGCTGTTCCTTTTCACTTCTATTTCACAGGTATTTCCTTAATCACGCGCGCGGGATTACCAGCTAGAACAACATTGTCTCCAAAGGACTTGGTAATCACGGCCACTGCTCCAGCGACGACATTATTACCCAGTGTCACTCCAGGAAGGACAATGACGCCACCTCCAGCCCAGAAATTGTCCCCGATGGTGATGGGCTTGCCATATTCGACCCCTGAATTGCGTTCATGAGGATCCAGTGGATGGAGTGGGGTTAAAAACTGACAGTTGGGGCCAAGCATGGCGTTGTTCCCAATGCGAATCGGACAAACATCCAGCATGGTCAAATTCCAATTAGAATAAAAATTTTCCCCTAGATGAATATTGACCCCATAATCAACCACCAAGCGTGGATTGACATAGAGATTTTGCCCAGTTGAACCAAACCAAGTCTTGATAATATTCGCTCCCTTCAAGGGATCTTCTTCCTTGTTAAAGGCAGCCTGTTTTTGGCGAGAAGCCTGCGCCAAAGCCCGTAATTCTGGATCCGACGGACGGTAAGGCTCCCCTGCTATCATTTTCTGGTATTCACTGGTCATCTTAACACCTCATACTTACTTTGGACCCATCATATCAAAAAGCCTGTGAAAGGTCAAGAATAGCCTGCTTTCTAGACTCTCGAAATCAATCCCCTTCAAGTTAAAACAACTTGCTTGACAAAAGATTGACTTCATGGTTTAATATACCCCATAAGGGTATATTGGAGGTGCCTATGTTTCACTTATTTACAAAAATTGACAGTATTTCTACCAGCGAGTTAGAAGCTAAACTTAAGGAACCGATTCAGCTACTGGATGTTCGGACGCCTATGGAATTCCGTAGAGGTCATATCAAAAATGCCAAGAATGTCCCTCTAAATGAAATCGGATCTTACACACCTGCGACAAAAGAAACACTTTATGTCATTTGTCACTCTGGTGTACGAAGCAAACTAGCTGCGAAAAAGCTTAAGAAAAAAGGCTACGATGTCATCAATGTTCGAGGCGGTATGAGCGCTTGGACAGGTAAGGTCATCTAGAAGCATAAAGGAGAAAGTCAATGAAAGTTATCATTGTTGGAGGAGTTGCAGGCGGAATGTCAGCAGCAACCCGTCTCAGACGTCTCATGGAAGACGCTGAGATTATTATTTTTGAGAAAGGTCCCTTTGTTTCCTTTGCAAACTGCGGACTTCCTTACTATGTTTCAGGAGAAATTGCAAACCGTGATAGTTTATTGGTCCAAACTCCTGAAAGTCTCAAAGCACGCTTTAATCTCGATGTGCGACCATTTCACGAGGTCATCCAGATTTCGCCAGCAGAACACACTGTGACGGTTCGACACGATGGACAGGAATTCACAGAA
Source organism: uncultured Streptococcus sp. (assembly GCA_905372925.1). Classification (GTDB taxonomy): domain Bacteria; phylum Bacillota; class Bacilli; order Lactobacillales; family Streptococcaceae; genus Streptococcus. Next base: position 27,810 of record CAJPRB010000003.1, on the reverse strand, counting down.
AGCTACGATAAGCTGATCCTCTCCCCAGGAGCTAAACCATTTGTTCCTACCATTGAAGGCTTGGCAGAAGCGAAGAATGCCTATACGCTTCGCAATGTTCCTGATCTCGATGAGATTATGGCAGCCTTGGACAATCATCCAAAAGAAGCTGTCGTTATCGGTGCAGGCTTTATCGGGCTTGAAATGGCTGAAAACCTGGCGAAACGGGGATTGCAAGTCACCATCGTGGAGAAAGCACCCCATGTCTTGCCACCATTAGATCAAGAAATGGCGGCCTTTGTCCAAGCAGAATTGGTCAAAAACGGCGTTCGCGTTATCACTTCTCAGTCTGCGACTCGATTTGAAGAGCAAGGAAAAACCATCGTTCTCGAAAACGGTCAAAATATTGCTTCTGACCTCACCATCCTTTCTGTAGGTGTTGAACCTGAAAACAGGCTGGCCAAAGCTGCGGGGATTGAACTGGGACTACGTGGCGGTATCTTGGTCGACGAACACTACGAAACCAGTCAAAAAGATATTTTTGCAGTTGGAGATGCCATCGTCGTCAAGCAAGAGATTACTGGCCAAGATGCCCTCATCTCTCTCGCTTCTCCTGCTAATCGTCAAGGACGACAAGTAGCGGACGTCATCGCAGGACTCGGTCGTACCAACAAGGGCAGTATCGGCACTGCTATCGTTCGTGCCTTTGATATGACAGCTGCTTCGACTGGTCTCAGCGAACGTAGTCTTAGCATGAATCAACTTCCTTACAAGGCCCTTCATGTCAGTGGGAAAGACCATGCTGGTTATTATCCAGGCGCTGCTGATATGACCTTGAAACTCCTCTTTAACCCGACCACTGGAAAAATCTACGGTGCCCAAGGAGTTGGGAAGAAAGGCGTTGACAAGCGAATTGATATCTTAGCCACAGCCATCAAAGGAAATCTCACTATCTTTGACTTGCCAGAATTGGAGTTCACCTATGCGCCACCATTTGGCTCTGCCAAGGATCCCGTCAATATGCTGGGTTACGCAGCCTTGAACCTTATCGAAGGTCTCAGCGACAACGTTCAATGGTACCAGCTCGAAGACGAACTAGCTAAAGGAAAGAAATTCCTAGACGTGCGGACCAGTGGCGAATTCCAAAGTGGTCGACTCAAAGTCGACACCATCCACATCCCCCTAAACGAACTACGGGAACGCTTGGACGAACTGGACAAGAACCAAGCCTACATCGTTAGCTGCCACAGTGGTTTGCGCAGCTATATCGCAGAGCGTATCCTCAAACAAGCAGGATTTACCGTCCAAAACCTTGACGGCGCTTATTCACTATACAAAATGGCTAACCCAGAAGGAGTAGAATATGGTAACTAATATCAGCATGGCTGACTTTTATGAAAAATATCAACATGAAAATCTAGATCTTATCGATGTCCGTGAAGTACATGAATTCCAAGCAGGACATACACCAGGTGCCAAAAATCTTCCGTTAAGTACCTTGGAGCAAGGTTACAAAGAACTCAAACCTGCCCATGAATACCATGTCATCTGTCAAGGTGGAGTGCGTTCTGCCTCTGCCTGTCAATTTCTCAGCGCCCAAGGCCTCACCGTTATCAACGTAGAAGGTGGTATGAATGCTTGGCCCGGTCAAGTAGAATAATCAAAAAACCGATTAAGATGAACTTAGTCGGTTTCTTTAATATTTATAACTCGATGATATGAGCCTCATAGCCAATGGCTTCTAGGAATTTGAGTATATCTGTCGTATCCAAAAATAGAGTTTTTTCATTGGTATTGGGGTGAAAACTCATCCGTTTTTCAGACATGATTTCTTTGTCGAAATAAATCTGAATATCTTTGTCAGCATTGTTCAGCAAGCCAAATGGAGATACTGCACCTGCTGGTAACATCATTTTTTCAAACAAGCTCTCAGAGGAAGCCATACGGATTCTATTGGCTCCTACCAAGTCTTTCAAGAGGTCCATATCCAAACGTTTCTTATCATCCATAATCACGAGATAATAGGCTGTTTTCTTTTTGTTGGTGAGAAACATGGTTTTTGTACGGACACCTTCGATCCCTTCGATAAAGCTATCAGCTTGCTCTGTTGTCAAGGCTGGCTCGTGCTCCACGATTTCAAAAGGAATGTCTAGCCCATTTAGCATCTCTACTACTTTTTCGTATGCTTCCATTCGCTTGCCTCCTTTAACTTGTCTTACCACCTTTAATTATACCAAAAAATGGGGTTTCTTCCAATTCATATCCAAATATCTCTAGGTTTCTTTCATTTTCATACAAGTTATCTTAGACGAAACCTCAACTGTTAGGATGGGCATGATTTCCAACCAGCAAGCCCATCTTTTCTTTCCACCGCGTAGCCATAAGGTATATCCGCGACTTGTCCGATGGATGCGTCTAGTTTAAATGCTTCAGCTAGGGAAATGAGGCGTGCATCCTCTCCAGTGTGGTCTTCTGAACACAAAAATTGCCACATGCCATCCTCTTCATCGTGGGAGATAAAGGTGATCGGATTTTTCCCAGCCAAGACATGGTGACAAACTATACAGGCTGTATTGGGGGCATCCTTAAATGCAAAAGTCATCTTGAACTTCCTCCTTGAAATACACTAGCAATTACATATTTTTTGCATGGCCGAAACGCTGATTGATTGTGTGACTCAGAGTGACTAATTTTTCCAGAATATCCCTCTTGCAGATAAATAGCACATAACTATCACTATTAATATCCATACAAGCAAGACAGAAATCGTGTCCAGCCCATCTTTCGTCCAAAATTTTACACCAAGTAGGGATGTCATCACCCTCGTCGAACCAATTCTCCTCCAAATCAAGAGTTTGTTTAGCTGCCAGAGGCTCTAGTTGGTACAGAAATTCGTCCTTATCTGTCTTCCAATCGAGCTCAATCACCGCATTCACAGCGAGCAGTTCATCAGCAATAGCAAGCCATTTTATCGTAGCTTCATTTGCTTCTTCTCCTATACCCCGCTCGTCATATCTCTCTGCATACTGCTTGAAATAGGCTTTCGGTGATTCAAAACAGGAGGTCAAACGAGATCGTACCTCACTATCATCTGTTAGCAATTGGGTTATTTCCTGATAGATTGCGATATTTTCCTGCTCATCTGTCCGCATATCTAGTACAATTTCCCAGTCTTCTAGCTCTGATGTGACTCTGTTCTCCAAATATGCCCGAAGCAAGTCTTGGGTTTCTTTCTTGCTCAGTCCATTTTTTTCGTAGATTACATTCTCGTCGATCCGTTCGGCATCGGCAACACTAATCTCAAAATGAAAACCGTCCAAATCTTCATCCTGACAAACCTGTACAAAATCCGATACAAGCTGACTCCCCTTTAGTTTAACTGGTTGCTGAGGTATTAAAGTGAGAAAATCCCTATCACCATCTTGGATAGCTGCCAGTTGCTGCCATACTTCCTCAAGTTCAAAGCCATTTTGTTCCTCCTCACCATCATCTAGCACCCAATCCGCAAAGATTCTTCCTGAAATGCTCGAAAAATCTGCTCTATCGTCTCCATCTAGATAGGGCTGATCACTTGTAACAGAGGTCATCTCTTTGACAACCTTTTCAGCCTCTTTTTGAATCCAACCTTGTCTAAAGAAATGGGCAACAACGCTAGGCAAAATCAAGACAGGCAGACAAATAAGAGTCCCTGAAAGTACGAGACCCTTATATCGATTTTTTGTGGGGCTCCCTTCTGATAGCTGATTTAGAAAGTCCGCTACTTGATTAAAAAGTTCGCCTCCAGTGATCCAGAATAGGAACAAACATTCCACACCAAGTAGCCCAAGCCAGATAAGCGCCATTCGTTTCGCTGCCTGACTACAGATCTCCATTTTAGTTTGTATAGGAATAGCTTCTGCCTCAGGAACACTCTGAAACCATTTTTCTGCTCGTTCTTCTTTTGTCATCTTTCCCCTCCTGTGATCCACTTTCTTATCTTGTTCTATCACATAGAGAACTACTATTTTCGTTTGATTAGGTACTGAACAGCCTTTTCTAAGCGTTCTTTTTGAGCCTCAGGGTCGTCCAGGGGTTGGTTGATGCAGGCTGTGAGATTCTCGGTAATGATCATCTCAATCACGCGCTCCACACTCGAACGAACCGCTGTCAACTGGGTAATGATATCTGCACAATCACGATCTTCATCGATCATCTTTTGAATTCCACGCAACTGCCCCTCTGAACGTTTCAGGCGTGTAATATACTTTGAGTTTGTCATCTTCTTATCCTTGGTCGATTTTTCTTCATTATATCTCTAATGGACTCCTTTGTCAAAATTCTCGTTCCCTCTTTATCAATAGAATCTCACCCTGCTATCGCTTTCATGGTATAATAGAATGACAAATACTATTAGAATCTATGCTCGTAGCAATACGAGTCATTCTTAGAATGGACCAGCCTATGAACTCTATCTATGGCCCTTGCGAAGTATACTTACCCACTATCTTGCAGACCTTTATTGAAGATATGGAAGAAGCCGCAGCTAATTACAAAAAAGAAACCTCCCTCAAACTATATGAGCATTTGCATGCGCGTATCAAAACCGAGGAAAGTATGCGTGAAAAATGCCAACGCAAAGGCCTTCCTCAGACGAGTCAATCTGCTCTTAAAGAAATCCGAGATGCTATCGGTGTTCGGATCATCACAAGCTTTACAGATGATATCTACCGCATCGTTGACTATATTCGCCAGATACCCACCATCCATATTTTTAAAGAGAAAGACTATATCCGTCAGGTCAAACCTAATGGCTATCGTTCCTACCATCTGATTCTCGAGGTGACTACCCCCTACCCAGACTGTCTGGGAAATGCCCAAGGCACCTACTTTATTGAGATCCAGCTACGCACGATTGCCATGGATTCCTGGGCCAGCCTTGAGCACCAGATGAAGTACAAGAAAAACATCCAAAACCCTGAACGAATCACGCGCGAGCTCAAACGTTGTGCCGATGAGCTTGCTTCATGCGACTTGACCATGCAGACCATCCGTGATTTGATTCAACGATCTGACCAAGCCTAAGGAGAACCTATGAAAATCCTACTTGCCGAAGATGAAGCTCAACTAAATCGCGTCATCACCGTTGCTTTAGAACGGGAAGGCTATAGCGTTGATTCTGTTTTTAATGGACAAGATGCTGTCGAAAAAGCTACAGCTAACCACTATCACCTCATGATTTTTGACATCATGATGCCGATCAAGACAGGAATCGAAGCCCTCAAAGAAATCCGCCAGTTGGGCAATACGACCCACGTCATCATGCTGACAGCTATGGCTGAAATAGATGATCGTGTAACCGGACTCGATGCGGGTGCGGACGACTACTTGACCAAACCCTTCTCTCTCAAAGAACTATTGGCTAGGCTCCGTTCTACTGCCCGCCGTCTGGAGGACTATACCCCAGATACGGTCCAATTAGGAAATACTCGCTTGGATATTGACGAACAAGAATTAGCTGCTACAAACAGCATTCGTTTAGGGAAAAAGGAGACTCAACTCTTGACCCTCCTCATCCAGCATGCTAACCAGACCCTCAGTTGTCAACAACTACTAGAGCAAATCTGGCCAGATGAGCTGGAAGAAAGGGATCGCGAGCTCGTTTTTCTCTATATTTCCTATCTCCGCCAAAAGCTTCAAAGTGTCCAGTCCAACTTACAAATCTTAGGATCTGCAGAAGGGCCTTTCCAACTGATAGGAGGAGACTAGATGTTTCGAAAACTACGCATCAAGTTTATTGTCACAGCCACTGCTGCTATCGCTCTGATTCTTGCATTCTTTCTAGTCTTGATGAATAGCATCGTCTATACTCAGACAGAGGATAATATCCAAACCGTCCTCTCCATCTTGTCTAAAAATGAAGGCGAACTCCCAATTACAGATGAAATCAAGGAAAGTTTCACCAAAAAGAACATCCAGGAAGGGATTATCTACAATTTTCAGTATTTCTCTGTCAGAGAAAAGGGGAATGACTACACTATTTCTCTAGGGAATGTCCAATCACTGACCGAAGCAGACGTCAGAGGTTTTCTCCAGAGAATTCTTAAAAAACAGGAAACCTATGGCACGATTACTCGCAACGGGCGCTACTTCACTTACCAGATTAGTCAGACAGCTTCGGGTAAGCTCCTAGTCTTCTTTGAAGCTACCAACTACATTCGCGAACGGGACACCCTCTTTCAAGTATCTATCTGGTTATCACTGGCTAGCCTATTTCTCCTTGCTCTGCTCTTTACCTTGATTTCTGGGATTGTTATCCGTCCCTTCGTCAAAAACTATGAGAAACAACGGATGTTTATCACTAATGCAGGTCATGAACTCAAAACACCGCTGGCTATCATCTCAGCCAATACCGAGCTGCAGGAACTCATGGAAGGAGAGACCGAGTGGAGCATCAGTACCAAAGAACAGACCGAGCGTCTCAACCACCTGATTGGAAGACTGATCCGACTTGCTCGGCTCGAGGAGCAAGAGGATATCAAACTAGCTCCTCAAAACATCTCCGTCATCGCTGAAAAGGTCGCCTCAGACTTTGCTCCTCTCTTTACCAAAGAGGATAAAAAATTTGAAAGCCTGATTGAAGCAGATATCATAGAAAAAGTTTCTCAGGAGGAATTTTATGAGCTTCTTAGCATCCTTCTTGACAATGCCCGCAAATACTGCGACCCCACTGGATCGATTCGCTTGACGCTTCAACGCAAAAATTACCTACTACGCAAACGAACCTGCATCACTATTTCTAATGATTACAAGGATGGACAAGCGGCTAATATTAAGCGTTTCTTTGATCGCTTTTATCGTGCGGAGACCTCTCACAACAACCAAACCACCTCTGGGTATGGCATTGGCCTCTCTATGGCTCAACACCTTGTCAGCCTGTTTAGAGGGAAAATCTTTGTCACCTACAAAAAGCAGGTGATTACCTTTACCATCTGGTTGTAAACGTGGAGAGTCTGGTCGGAGTTCATTCAATAAAAATACAAGGGGAAGCCAATGGAATTTTTAGTAGCTGAGGAGGGGATTCCTCAAAGCATCGGTTGCGAAGGAGCAACGATAGCATATTATGGGAGTGAGATAGAATTTCATTATGAAACCGTGCCACCACATGGAGATGATATTTTTTCTGCAAAATTGCCTTTATTAGATATTCAACTTCCATTTTGGATCTATGGGAGAAATCTCATATTTTTAGATGCCTATTATTTGCTTGCAGAAACAGTAAAGAAAGGGACTTGGAATCCTATAACAAGTATGCTTATCAATATCCATACAGGAAAATATGCCAGCTTAGACCACTGGTACAACAACATTTCGGTTAAGGAAAAAGAAATCGAGTTAAAAAATGACTACGATGGAAGATCTATGATTTTAAAAGATGTTAATGGGCTTAAGTGGGTTTAGAAATGTAAAATGCAAATGTTGGTTTTATATTAAAGGAGAAGAACAATGGCAAAAAAAAGAGTGACCTTACCTAAAAATTTTGATGAACTGATTACAGCAAGAGATATTGAAGCTCTTAAAGCCGTATATGATAAATGTGAGCTTACTGCTCATGACGGCAGATACAGCCTCAATACGGCACTTCATTTTGGAGGTGTTCCTGATGAGCTTGTTATCTGGCTGGTGGAACAGGGTTTAGATGTAAATACTCCTGATTATTATGGGCGGACACCATTATATAAGCATGCCACGCTGGGTAGGGATACTGTGAAACTACTTTTTGAATTAGGCGGAGATATACAAAAGCCTGATACATACGGGAGTACACCTCTGCATACGGCAGCAGGGTTTTTCCGACCTAAGATAGTCAGTTTTTTGATTGAAAAAGGTGCAGATGTTAATGCAAAAACTGATATGGGACGAACTCCTTTAGCTGAAGCCCTTGCTACTTGTAGGCAGATTAATATTGCACAGGTAGCAGAAATTGCAGAAATGCTCATAAAGGCGGGCGCTGAGGTAACTCCTGATATGGCAGAAAGAGTCGAACTAATCGGAAAGGATTTTGAATTTCACAGAGAAAACTTTAATAAAGATTACTTGACTGAAACAGAAGCAGGGCTTGAGAAACTCTATGCACTGTTTGGTGTAGAACCTGCTCCGAAACGCAAGATACATGACGGAGTTTCTCCTATTCTTGTAGAAGATGGTTCTTGGCAGGAGCAGTATAACGAGCTTTGGGATTTACTCATTCCTTCAAGTGGGCCAGCAAAAACTGTACAAGGCGAAGTGATCCGTATAACAGGGCGCGTACAGGATGAGCTCTATAGAAATGGAGGTGTCAACTGGGATAAACACTACCGGAACATGCTTAAAGCCCTGCCAAATCATTTCGCTTCAGGTACACCGCTTTCCGAAGAAGAACTGGAAGAAACTAAGGAACTGATTTCCAGCATCCGTGCAAAAGGCAGTGATGAAGATACTATAACTGAACGTTTGTGTGAACTTTCGGTTCTCTGGGTAGGCTTAAATCCTGATCCGCTTCCTTTAGGAGAAATAAATTATAACAGATGAGTACATAATCTGTAGGAGACTTAAAATGGTCAAATTAAAAGATATAGGAAATTTTAAATCTGTTCCACAAATTGTAGGTGATATTATAAAGGGGAATATACCCGCACTAGATGAGTATTTTTCAAAGGGATGGAATATTGTGACAGCTGTTTCCTGATGGTGGATCTTGATCTTGATGAAGTTGTGTATGTAGCAGAAAGTCTTAAAGACCTAATCTTTTCGATCATTAGGGAAATAAAAGCATAAAATGCATCCTTTGTGTAGGAAAATGTATAATGAGTACGCAAATCTTTAACTCTGAGAACACCGATCTAAGATAGAAGATTTAGAAAGGAACCGTTTATGAGAAAAATACAAGTTTCAAAAGAATGGTTGCAGAAATACCAAGAAATAAAACACCTGCTCACTTCGTCTATCAATTATGCAGACTATTTTGATAGGAAAGAAATACAGGACATGGAAGTTTTTGTTTTGGATATGGGGGAAGTGACTTTTCCTAGTGGAGAAATTCTGGTCCGAGATCCTTTGGTCTGGCTCCGTAGAGAGGAAAAGCCTTACTTACAATCTGTTCCCAAAGGAACATATAGACTAAAAACTTTAGTAGCCAAGATAGAAGAAGACCATTACAGGTATGTAGCAACGAGAATCCAATTTACAGATCAAGTGCCAGTGATTTACTATGAGGCATTAAGTGGTGATGAAGATTTAGACGCTGTTGAAAAAGACGCTTATTTTGGATTTTCAGTTGACGCAGGTCTGGCAACGATAGTGGACGTTGACACTAAGAATGCCTACTGCGATTTTGAAGACAATTGGTATAAAGAAAATCCTGACAAAAATATCTACGATGATTTCTTTGCAGCAGTTTTTGCCCAAAATGCCATAGACAGTCCCCTTTATCAACATGAGGGTGGAGATTGGATTAACTTTAAAATCCCCAACACTGACCTAAGCATTCCGATGATCCAATCAGGTTTTGGAGACGGAGTCTATCCCGTCTACTTTGGCTATGATAAAGATAATCAGCTTTGTGATTTGGTTGTCGAATATATTTACCTAGGATAGAAAGGTGTAGTCATGTCACTAGAAAAAGTCTATGATTATTTTCATCATTATGATTCTAAAACCTACCAAGTTGTAGCCTGCATGGGAAATGAACCCTCCGAACAGGATATAGAAGATTTTGAAAAACTGTATCAAATCAGTCTTCCAGACGACTTTAGAGAATTTACCATGTCGCCCCTAGGCGGACTATATATGGAAGTCAGGGAGGAACTGTGGCCTAGAGCTAAAGCATTTGATGTGGCACCATTTTGGACATTTTGCCGTGGTATTAAGGTTTACGGCATTGCAAATGAGATACCTGATTTTCTAGACATTCGACTGAAGACCAAAGAATTACATGAACTAGGCTTTGTAAATTATATCCCTTTTCTGTCTATCATCGGTGATGGAGATGTGATTTTCTGCTTTGATAAAAATAATCACATTGTCGCCTTAGATTGGTATAGTAGTGGAGAGGCTGAAGAACTCGATAGTGACTTTTCAGATCTTTTGCTCAAGCAAATACAAGAACTGGAAAAACGTAAAAACAAAATGCTAGAAAGAATTGAGACCCAGAAAAAAGGAAAATAAGCCATGTATTAGCCAAACTGCCTCTAATGTCAACGAAGACAACTCAAAAGAGCTGGAAACCAGCTCTTCTTTTTATTTTACAACAAGCTCGTAACGAGTTTTGCTGGTGAAGGTTTGACCTGCTTTGAGAATGACTTGGTCTTTGAGGTCACTGTGAATGGCATCTGGTAAAGCCTGCGCTTCAAGGGCAATCCCATTGTGCTGTACCATTGGATGGCCTCCGATGAGCACACTCTCATCCACAAAGTTTGCTGTGTAGACCACAAAGCAAGGGGCCTCTGTCTTGAAAAGTAGGAAGCGACCTGAGTTTTGGTCATAAAGGAAACCAGCATTGTCATGACCTACAGGAAGAGCAAATGGGTGATCCAAACCAGATACCAACTGGATTTGCTCATCTTCCTCTGCAAAGATGTCCTTCAACAAAGCACCATTGTAGATATGTTTAACCACATCACGATTGGCATCTGGAGTCTTTGCCGGAACACCGTCGGGAGCGATTGGGTAAATGCCCTCCGTATTTAGTTGGAAGACATGGCGGTCAATCGTCTGCGTGAAATCACCAGATAAGTTGAAGTAGCTATGATTAGTTGGATTGACCAGCGTATCCTGATCTGTCGTCACCTTATAGCTGACTTCGTAGGCACCAGTTTCTTCCAAGTGATAGCTGATCCAGATCTTAAGATTGCCAGGGAATCCTCCCGTCCCGTCTGTACGCTCCGTGTAGAGGGTCAAGCCATGGTCGCTCACCTCTACCAATTCAAACAAGCTCGCATCCCAACCTGTTGAACCACTGTGGTTACAGTTGCTGGCATTGTTGACTTCAAGATTATAGGTCTGGCCATTGAGCTCAAATGTCGCACCTGCAATACGGCCCGCTACAGGACCTACACTTGCTCCATGCTTGGGACTATTGCCTACATAGCTATCAAAATCATCAAAGCCCAAAATCACATTGGCAAAATTCCCAGCCTTGTCAGGCGTGACATAGCGTAAGATGGTCGCACCATAGGTCATAACTTCAAGCTGGTAACCACCGTCAGTCTCAAAGCGATAGGTCAAGACATCCTTGCCCTCATGATTTCCAAATACACGCTCTGTGTATGCTTTCATTCTTCTCTCCTTTGATCCATTTCTCTTAAGTAAACAAACCATAGAGAGCCTATTCACCATCTATGGTTGTAGTTTTTATTTTCAGAATCCTTTGTCACAAAACCTTAAGTATTTTCTTAACAAAAAGGGATTCTTCTATACTTGTTTTATGCTTCTACACGTTCAGTCCATGAAGTCGCTGTTGTTTGAAGAACCTTGTTGAGTTCGTCAATGTTCTCAAATCCAGTTGTGCGCAACCATTCACGAGCTGCTGCTTCACCGTCTTTGATGTAGGCTTCAACTGATCCAGCCCAAGTTGCACGGCCGCAAAGAACACCGTTGAAGTTTGCGCCTGATTCGTGGGCAAAGACAAGTGTTTCTTGGAAGAGTTTAGCCGATACTCCCGCACTCAAGTAGATATATGGTAAGTTAGTTGCTTCGTCTTGTGCTTTGAAGAAGGCTGCCGCTTCTTCACGAGTATGCACGATTTCACCATCGCCAAAGCCTTCAACGTATTTGACGTTGACTGGAACTTCCACTTTCAAGACATCAATGTTGAAGCGTGGGTCTGAGAAGACCTTCATAGCACCGATAACCTTGTGTGGTTTCACTTTTGCGTATTCTGCAGAACCTGCGTCAGCGATTTTTTCATCGTAAGCCAAGATTTCAAGAAAGAAAGGAATGTCTTCCGCCACACACTCAGAACCAATACGTTCGATGTAGGCTTGTTTTTCTTGGTTGAGTTCATCAGCGCTGTCTACGTCATAGTAAAGCAAGAACTTCACAGCATCAGCGCCTTGTTCTTTGATGCGTTTTGCAGACCAAACATCCAAGCAGTCAGGCAAGCGTTTGGTGCTAGTTGTATCGTAGCCAGTTTTCTCATAAGCAAGGAGAAGACCAGCATTTGCATCAAGTGCTTTTGTAGCTGGAAGACCATACTCTGGGTCAAGAAGCATAGAAGATGCGTATTTAGTCAATTCATCTGCAACCAAGACTTTGAGTTCTTCCATTTGAGCCACTGTTGGCTCCTCTGTTTGGTATTGAGCCATGAGGCGTTTCAAAGCACCACGTTGGTCAAAGGCAAGAGCTGAGATAATGCCGTTTTCGTCAGAGAGTTTTTGCAAGCAGGCTACTTTATTGGGACTTAATTGTAATTTACTCATAGATACTTCCTTATTTTTGATAGTCATGAATGATCACACCTTGTACCACACGGTTTACGGTACCTGTAGGAGACGGTGTATCTGGTTTGTTTTTAACTTTGAGCGAAGTCAATAGGGCAAAGAGTTGAGCGTATACGATGTATGGGAAAACACGGTAAATATCGTTTAATACACCGCCACAGCCAAGGGCCACTTCTTTGACATTTTCAAGACCAAAGGCTTGATCACTCAAAAGCACAACACGACGAGCAATCTGATCACCAGCAACTTCACGAACCAAGTCCAAGTCGTACTTGCGAGTGTAGTCTGTCGTTGTACCAAATACCAAAACAACTGTATCTTCGTTAATCAATGATTTTGGACCGTGACGGAAGCCAACTGGGCTTTCATACATGGTCGCCACTTGACCAGCAGTCAATTCCAAAATCTTCAACTGAGCTTCATGAGCAAGTCCAAAGAAAGGACCAGCACCCAGATAGATAACACGGTTAAAGTCAAGGTCAACAAGCTCTTTAACATCTGCTGCATTGTCTAGAATCTTACGAGCAAGGCTAGTCACAACTTCAAAACGTTCAGCTTTCACAGCAAATTCTGTAGGATCAAAGACCAAGAGAGCTGTCAACATCATGGATGTAAAGCTAGAAGTCATGGCAAATCCAGCGTCATTAGAAGCAGCTGGTTGCAAGAGTAAGAGATTGCGGTCATCACCGTGGGCTTGAAGAGCCAATTTCCCGTCCGCTGCACAAGTAATCGTCACTTGATAAAGCTCATCCACTAAGGCTTTAGCCAAATCAACCGTCGCCACACTTTCAGGTGAATTCCCACTACGAGCAAAGGAAACAAGAACAGTCGCCACATCTTTTTTCAAATAAGTTTCTGGGTTGGCAACAATATCAGTTGTCGCAATGGCATTGAAATTCCATTTGCGTTCGTCATAAACTTCCTTAAAGTAAGGCACCAAGGTATCTCCCACATAAGCGGAAGTACCCGCACCCGTCAAGATGACCTTAATATAGTCATGTTTATCAGCGATCCCTTGCAGAAAGGCTGCAATTTCTTCTCGTTTCGCTTGATAGGCTTCAAAAGCTTCTTTCCATACATCAGGCTGTTGGTAGATCTCACGAGTCGTGATTTCTGCACCCAGTTCAAGTAATTCTTCTTTTGTGTAATTTAGCATAGAGTTCCTCTAATCTATTGTTGTTTCATTCCTATTGAAAATATGGGAATGGGATTGACTCCCATTCCCATGTATATTCTATATAAGATGCTCTAAGTCACATCTTATTCGTCTTCGTCATCATCGAAGCCCGCTAACAGGTCGTTAACTTTTACAATGCTTTCTGCAGCACGGCTCTTATAATCCGCATCTGCACCTGTAAGGCTTGCATTGATAAATTCAATCACCATTGGAAGATTCATCCCTGCGTAGAGTTCAATGTCGCGACCTTCCATAATCAAACGGCTTACCACGTTACAAGGTGTTCCGCCGAGAAGGTCCGCAAAGACTAGGAAATCATCCAATCCTTCGATAGTAGCTTCAAATTTTGCAGTAAATTCTTCTGGACCATCTTCTGGAAGAAGAGCCACTGCATGAATGTTGTCCTGTGGACCCATAATCATTTCAGTGCTACCTTTAAGTTCTTCACAGAAACGACCATGACTCACCAAAATTAATGATTTACTCATAAATTATGCGCCCATTCCAAGCAAGAATTTACCGATGAATGAAAGACCTACTGCAAGAACGATAATGATACCGATCGCTTTAGTAGAGTTCATACCTTTCTTACCAAGCAACCAGAAGATAAAGGCAGTAAAGATTGCTGGAAGCAAGCGTGGGAAGATTGAGTTCAAGATGTCTTGGAAGTCAATCATCTTTTCACCGATTGGCAATTTGTAAGAAATCTCAAAGTTGATCATTGTTGCTACAAGAGCACCCATCATGAAGACACCAAGTACAGATGCAGCGTCAATCAAAGCTGTCAAAGTACTTTGCATGTTGTTGATAAGGTTAACCCCTTCTTTGTAGGCAAATTCCAATTGTTTCCAACGGAAGATGTCATAAGCAACTGCAACTGCGATCCAAAGGAAGATACCCCATGGTTGGCCAGCGATAGCCATAGTTGCTGCGATAGATCCCATGATAGCAGGTACAAGCGAACCAAAGATAGTATCCCCAAGAGGAGCAAATGGTCCCATCAAACCTGTCTTGATACCGTTAACGGCATCTTTTGAACCCACACCATCTTTTTCTTCCATGGCAAGGTCAAAACCAGCGATAATTGTGTGGAAGAATGGTGAAGTATTGAAGAATTGAGTATGAACTTTCATCATTTCTTTCAATTCAGGAGTTCCATCCCCATACATTTTACGCAATTGAGGCAAGATCATGTAAAGGTAACCAGAAGCTTGCATACGTTCGTAGTTCCAACCTAATTGGAAAGTAAACAAGCTACGTTTGTTGATTTGATTAAAATCTTCTTTTGTTAGTTTGTAATTAGAATTCGTCATCTTCGATTTCCCCACTTTCTGATGGTGTAGAAGGTGCTGCTACAGCAACTTTTTGGCTGTTCTTGAAGTGAACAACTGCAAGGAAGATACCCACGATAGAGATACCGATCATAGACAATCCTTTGAAGTTGTTAACAAAGCCAATTTTTTCAGCAACTTCAGCAGGAAGAGTGCCAATGATTCCAGCAACTGCTCCACCAAGACTTGTTACGTTTGAGTAAAGAACAGTCAACATAGCTGTCAAACCGAATCCCATAGCAAGGTAGTGAAGGTTACGTTTAACTGGAAGGTAACGAAGCAAGATAGCGAATCCAAGACCTGGAAGCATACGACCTGCAAGAGTCAAACCGTCTGCAACCCATTGGTATTCTTTAACAAGGTTTACAACACCTTGTACGAATTCTCCACCGAAAGCAAGGGCGAAGAATACTGGAAGGGCACGAGAAAGAGCCCATGGAATCGCACCAAGTAGGTAGTTGCGTTCGATACCTTTGTAGTCAAAGCGTTCGATCGCAGCATCAATACGGTGTGCAAAGAAAGTAGTTGTCATACGTCCAAGAACGTCGAAGTATGTCAAAAGTGCTGCTACTGGTACAGCGATTGTTGTAATCGCAAGATCTGTATCAATACCTTGAGAGATAGAGAATGCTGTTGCAAGAACCGCACCAGAAGTTGCGTCGATACGAGAAGCACCACCAAAGGTACCAACCCCGAGAACGAACAACTGCAAGCTACCACCGATAAACAAACCAGTTGTCACATCTCCCATGATCAAACCAGTAATGAAACCAGCGAATACAGGGGAACCTGCAGATGAAACGATTGTCAACTCATCACAGATTTGATAAGCTGAGTACAAAGTGAGAAGTAAAATTTGCCACGGTTGTATCATAACAATGACCTCCTAAAAATTTTTTCCTATTTTAATAAGCTCAAAAAGTCTGAAACTGGATCATTTGGAACCATTTGAGCAGTGAGTTTCACACCTTTTTCTGCTAGTTTGTGGAAATCTTCCACATCCTTGTCTACCACGTTGATAGAACGTGTGATAGAGCGAGTTTCTGGTGTTTGAGACATATTGCCAACGTTGAGTGTTTCAAGCGGAACACCTGCTTCGACCAAACCAAGGAAACGGTCTGGTTTACGTGCAACGATAAAGAGACGTTGGCTATCGTATTTACCAGCAAGGATATTTACTGCTGCTTTCTCAACTGGCAAGATACTGAGTTTCACACCTGGTGGTGTCGCAAGTTTCAAACCACTCTTTTCAATATCGTTGTTAACAACTTCGTCGTCTACAACCATAATGCGTGAAACATTTAGTTTTCCAGCCCAAAGATTGGCTACTTGACCGTGGATCAAACGTCCATCGATACGGCATCCTACAATTGTCATAAGTTTTCCCCCTTTATGTGTTTTAGTGTAGGTTTACGAGTTAAATGAATCTCTTCTTTATATTCGCCCTCAGTTTCAAAGATGATGATGCGGTTAGCACCTTCCTTGAGATAGCTATGAGGGATATAAAGTGAGAGGGTCGAGCCGACGTTCCAGAAACGTCCTAAGTGACGCCCGTTGACAAAGGCAACTCCCTTACCAAACTCAGACAAGTCTAAGTAGGTATCCTTCGGCTCTTCAACAGTAAAGTCGAAAGCGTAAAAGGCTGGTTGTCCTTCTGTCCATCCTTTTGAAAAATCAATCTTCTCAGGATTATCCAGTGGCAGTGGATATTGTTTCCAATTCAGTAAGAAATGTAGATCCTTGCAGACACCTGTTCGAATTCCTTTACGCTGCGTATCTGCCAAAAACTTATGTCCGTAGTTGACACGCCCCATATTTTCAATCAAGATGTCAATCTCTGAAAAGCCTTCTCGGTTGCCTTGACAGTAGATGTCTTCGCCAATCTCTGTCTGGTATTGAGTAGCAATCCATTGACCATCTACAAAGAGTTGAGCTCGGTCACGTCCATCGATGATACGGAGACGTTCCTCTTCTGCATCCCAACTTGCCTCCGTGCGGTAGAGAAGGTAGCCATAACTTTGACCAAGTTCTTCCATCGCTTTTGGATAGAGGCTTTCAGTAGGACTAGAGAGATTATCCAGGGTTTCAAACAAGGAAACTTTTTCGACCAATGGAATGGACCCTATCTCCATGCTTTCCTTATAGAGTGGTTCCAACTGTGGATACTCTGGGAAGTGGGTTGCCATCATCTTCTTGACTGCTAAGTATTTAGCAGTTGGATTTCCTTCTTCATCGAGAAGGGCATCATAGTCGTAAGATGTGACTTGCGGCAAATCCAGAGTTCCTCGAGCCGAGCAACCATTCATGAAACCAAAGTTTGTTCCGCCATGGAACATATAAAGGTTAATCGAACCTTGCTCCAAAACCTCTCGAACAGCTTCTGCCAATTCTTTAGGATCTCGTGTGATGATGGGTTCTTTCCAACGGTTGAACCAGCCATCCCAGAACTCCATACACATGAGGGGCCACTTCTTGCCATACTCATCAAAGAATTCCTGCATCTGTGAAAAGTTGTACGGAGCTTTAGAACCGAAATTCCCTGTCACAAAGAGGTCATCTTCGATCAAGGTTCCGGCTTTCAGAGTAGCCCTCCATGGACCATCTGAAGTAAAGAGTGGGCAATCAATCCCTCGGTCTTCCATCAATTTCCGAATCGCTCGTAGATAAGACTTATCTTCTCCATAAGAGCCATATTCATTTTCGACTTGCATCATGAGAATGTTTCCGCCATTATCCAACAAGCGAGGTACAAGCCTTGGCAATAATTGGTCATAATAGCGAGCAACAGCCTCGATGTAGGCTGGGTCGGACGAGCGAATTCGCATGTCCTTGGTCAAGAGCCAAGCCGGCAAGCCACCAAATTCCCATTCCGCACAGATAAATGGAGACGGGCGTACAATGGCATAGAGACCCAGATCTTGTGCAATTTGAAGAAATCTCTCCAAATTTCTGGCACCTTCAAAATCAAACTCCCCTTCAACAGGTTCGTGTAAATTCCAAGCCACATAGGTCTCGACTGTATTAAAGCCAAGCGCCTTTAAGTTATAGAGAGAATGATACCAATCCTCTGCTGGAATCCTAAAATAATGAATGGCGCCGGACAAAATCTTGAACGGTTTTTCGTCTAAATAGAAATCGTCCTCAATTTTAAATCTGGTCATGTTATTACCTCTGACGAATTAAGTTTGCGCTTTCATTTATTATAATATTAACTATAATCAAATCTTTTGCATTTGTCAATAGGTTTTAGAAAATTATTTAAAATTTTTCTATTTTTTTACTTACCGTTTACCGAAATTATCTAAAAATAGCATGAAAACGATCTTTTTATGTATGATAATTCACAAGAACTTCAAATGAATTTTTTTACATGTAAAATAACATTTTTAGTCTATTATTTTAATTTTTTGACCTTAATACTACTCTTTTCTCTATATTTGTGGTAAAATCAAAATTGGAGAAAGAGAATCGAGGTGAAATTTATGGCTATTCCTAAATACCAATATATTAAAGATGAATTAAAAAACAAAATCATCTCTGGTCAATTTGCAAGTGGAGATAAATTTTATACAGAAGCCGAATTGATCGCGATGTACGATGTGAGTTCAATCACAGTTGTTCGTGCCTTGAACGACCTTGCTAAAGACGGCTACATTGTCCGCCAACAAGGTAAAGGTACTTTCGTTTCACGTGCCCGTAAGCACAAACTCGTTGAGTTTTCAGATGTCGAAATCTTTGAAACAAAAGACGATAAAGTTACTGTCCTTTCTATCGAGCGCGGAAACAAACTTGAATATTTAGATAAACTTGGACTACGTGGAGATCAATTCTACTATAAGATTGAACGTATTCGTCAGACAAACGACGTGACATACATCTACCACACATCTTATATTCCTGAGCAATACATCAATGCCAACTATCCAAATCTTGATTATTATAGCTCTATCTATACACGTTTCAAATTGGATTACCGCATTCACATGAGTGATGAACATTTTGAGGAAATCAACGAAATCGCATTCCCAACACCAGAGCATGCTGCTTCTGTACTCGGAATCGATACACAATTCCCAACTGTCTTCCAAACGAAGACTACAAAACTTGAGGCCACTGGCCAAGTCCTTGCCTATAGTGAAACGTATAAGCGAGCAGACTACTACAAAATCAAATTCATCTCATGCAATCGAGGTCATTAAGAAAAAGCTTGAGCCTAGCTCAGGCTTTTTCTATATTCATTATAGCACGAGAAAGAAGTTGTGAGAACGCTATGGAGGACTCTTATTTAATTAGTAGCGTTTTTACTAAAAACAAGTTAAATATCGGCTTTCTCTTTCTTATTTCTGGAAATAATTTTATTCTAAATCTTATGATTTCCTCTATTTATTATAGTTCTTATATAAACCCACTTGACATTTTACTCCTTAGATAATAAAATAAAATCGGTTTTGTGTAAACGCTATCATATATGATAATAACAAGGAGGTTTTGTCATGAAACTAGAAAAGAAACAGCGCTTCTCCATTCGTAAATACGCGGTTGGGGCAGCTTCTGTACTTATAGGATTTGCTTTTAGCGCACAAGTCGTATCTGCTGACGGGATTACTCCAGCTCCAACAGCTGATGAAACTGTTCAAACTATTCAGGAGAATCCTCAGGCAGTCAAGGAAGCTGTAGACTCCAAGGTTCCAGAAAAACTGGAAGAAAAGGCTGACAAACCTGTAAAAGAGGAGGTCAAAGAAGACCAGGAGGCTCCTCGAACAGTTGCTCCAAAAACAGAAGAGTCAAGCGCACCAGTTGTGACAGAAAATGCTAGTCCAACTCCTACTACCGAGAAAGAAAGCCCTGCCCCAGCTGAAACTCCTGCCGAAAGTTCTCCTTCAGAAAAGAAAAATGAAGCCGTCACACCTGCAGTAGCCACTCCTAGCACGGAACGAGTAGCTCAGGTAAATGAAAAACTGGCAAAACGAAAAATGATCTCAATCGACGCTGGACGCAAGTATTTCTCTCCAGACCAACTCAAAGAAATCATCGACAAAGCCAAACACTACGGTTATACCGATCTTCATCTACTAGTTGGAAATGATGGCATGCGTTTCATGCTAGACGATATGACGATCAAAGCCAATGGCAAAACCTACGCAAGTGATGATGTCAAACGTGCACTCGAAAATGGAACAGATGCCTACTACAAGGACCCAAACGGCAACCACTTGACAGAGAGCCAAATGACGGACTTAATTAACTATGCCAAAGATAAAGGTATCGGACTAATCCCAACCGTTAATAGCCCTGGCCACATGGATGCCATTTTGCATGCCATGAAGGAGCTAGGTATCCAAAAACCGAACTTCAACTACTTTGGTAAGGAATCTGCTCGTACCGTTGATCTGGATAACAAAGAAGCTGTTGAGTTTACCAAAGCCCTGATCGACAAGTATGCTGCTTACTTCGCTGGCAAATCTGACATCTTCAATATCGGGCTAGACGAGTACGCCAATGATGCTACAGATGCCAAAGGTTGGAGCGTTCTTCAGGCTGATAAATACTATCCAAATGAAGGCTACCCTGTAGGAGGATACGAGAAATTTATCGCCTACGCTAATGACCTTGCTCGCATCGTCAAATCTCATGGCCTCAAACCAATGGCCTTCAACGATGGTATCTACTACAATAGCGACACTAGCTTTGGAACTTTTGACAAAGACATCATCGTTTCTATGTGGACTGGTGGATGGGGCGGATACGACGTCGCTTCTTCTAAACTTCTAGTTGAAAAAGGTCACCAAATTCTTAATACCAACGATGCTTGGTACTATGTTCTCGGACGAAATGCCGACGGCCAAGGCTGGTACAACCTGGACCAAGGACTCAATGGTATCAAGAACACTCCAATCACTTCTGTACCAAAATCTGATGGGGCTACTATCCCATTCATCGGGGGTATGGTAGCTGCTTGGGCGGACACCCCATCTGCACGCTATTCACCATCACGCCTCTTCAAACTCATGCGTAGCTTCGCAAATGCCAATGCTGAATACTTCGCAGCTGACTATGAGTCTGCTGAGCAAGCCCTGAAAGAAGTCCCAACAGACCTTAACCGCTACACTGCAGAAAGTGTCGCAGCTGTAAAAGAAGCTGAAAAAGCCATTCGCTCACTTGATAGCAACCTCAGCCGTGCCCAACAAGACACCATCGACCAAGCAATCGCGAAACTCCAAGAAGCTGTCAGCAACCTAACCTTCACACCAGAAGCTCAAAAAGAAGAAGACGCGAAACGCGAAGTTGAAAAACTTGCCAAGAACAAGGTGATCTCAATCGATGCTGGACGCAAGTACTTCTCAGCTGAGCAACTCAAACGCATCATTGATAAAGCTAGCGAACTTGGATATTCTGATGTGCATCTCCTCCTAGGAAATGATGGACTTCGCTTCCTCCTTGATGACATGACCATCACAGCTAACGGAAAAACTTATGCAAGTGACGATGTCAAGAAGGCCATCATCGAAGGAACAAAAGCTTACTACGATGATCCAAACGGAACCACTCTTAGTCAGGCTGAAATCACTGAATTGATCGAGTACGCAAAATCAAAAGGTATCGGACTCATCCCAGCAATCAACAGCCCTGGTCACATGGATGCCATGCTCGTCGCTATGGAAAAACTTGGAATCAAGAATCCTCAAGCCAACTTCGACAAGGTCTCCAAAACAACCATGGACCTTGAAAACGAAGAAGCGATGAACTTTGTCAAAGCCCTTATCGGCAAGTACATGGATTTCTTTGCAGGCAAGACTAAGATCTTCAACTACGGTACAGACGAATATGCCAATGATGCGACCAACGCGCAAGGCTGGTACTACCTCAAATGGTATGGACTCTATGGCAAGTTTGCTGAGTACTCTAACACCCTTGCTGCCATGGCCAAAGAAAGAGGCCTTCAACCAATGGCCTTCAACGATGGTTTCTACTATGAAGACAAGGATGATGTTGAGTTTGACAAGGATGTCATCATCTCTTACTGGTCTAAAGGATGGTGGGGCTACAACCTTGCATCTCCTCAGTACCTTGCAAGTAAAGGCTATAAATTCCTTAATACCAACGGAGACTGGTACTACATTCTCGGTCAAAAACCAGAAGATGGCGGTGGCTTCCTCAAAAAAGCTCTCGAAAATACCGAGAAAACTCCATTTAATCAACTAGCATCAACTAAATACCCTGAAGTTGACCTTCCTACTATTGGTAGTATGCTTGCTATCTGGGCAGATAGACCAAGTGCTGAGTACAAGGAAGAAGAAATCTTTGAACTCATGACTGCCTTCGCAGATCACAACAAAGACTACTTCCGCGCTAACTACAATGCACTCCGTGAGGAGCTTGCTCAAATCCCTACTAACTTGGAAGGATACAGCAAAGAAAGTCTCGATGCCCTAAATGCAGCTAAAGAGGCTCTCAACTACAACCTCAATCGCAGCAAGCAAGCTGAGTTAGACGCTCTCGTAGCCAAGCTCAAAGCAGCCCGCCTAAGCCTCAAACCAGCGGAAACTCACTCAGGAAGCCTTGATGAAAACGAACTATCTGCCACTATTGAAACTAAGCCAGAACTCATCACAAGAGCAGAAAAGATTCCATTTGAGGTCATCAAGAAGGAAAATCCGAATCTCCCAGCCGGTCAGGAAAAGATCATCACACCAGGTGTAGAGGGCGAACGCACTCATTACATCTCTGTCCTTACTGAAAATGGGAAACAAACAGAAACCGTTCTAGATAGCCAAGTAACCAAAGAACCTGTGACCCAAGTGGTTGAAATCGGTGCCCCTATTACCCACAAAGGGGATGAAAGTGGCCTTGCTCCAGCTGCCGAAGCGAAACCAAGACTGGATATCCAAGAAGAAGAAATTCCGTTCACTACTGTGACACGTGAAAATCCACTCTTACTCAAAGGGAAGACTCAAGTCGTTACTAAAGGCGCTAACGGCCGTCGCAGTCATTACTACTCTGTAAGCACTACTGCTGATGGCAAAGAAGTGAAGACTCTTGTCGATAGCCTTGTAACGCAAGAAGCAGTGACACAAGTCATTGAAGTCGGAACCCTTGTTACCCATGTAGGGGATGAACACGGTCTTGCCCCAGCTGCAGAAGCAAAACCTAGACTAGACATCCAAGAAGAAGAGATTCCGTTCACTACCGTGACACGTGAAAATCCTCAATTGCCAAAAGGACAAAGTCAAGTCGCCGTTTCCGGAGTAAATGGCCGCCGTACGATTTTCTACTCTGTCAGCACCACTGCTAACGGCAAGGAAGAAAGAACCCTTGTCAATAGTGCGGTATCGCAGGAAGCGGTCGCTCAGGTCGTTGAAGTCGGAACTGCCGTTGAGAAAACTGAGCAAGCTGAACCAACTACTAGCAAAGCAGAAGAAAAACAACTCCCTGCAACAGGAAGTCAAGACTCTGCAGGCTTGGTTGCAGCAGGACTCATGGCCACACTAGCCGCCTACGGACTCACTAAGAGAAAAGAAGATTAAACCTCTTCGATAAGCATACAAAAAAGCGAGATTGAATCTCGCTTTTTATTGTTAGGTTTAATCACCGAGTCCGATACGTTCAAAGATATCATCCACACGTTTGGTGTAGTATGCAGGATTGAAGATTTCGTCGATTTCCTCTTGAGTGAGGCGTGATGTCACTTCTGGATCTGCTTCAAGAAGTGGTTTAAAGTCTACTTGGTTATCCCAAGAATAGGCTGTTTTTGGTTGTACCAAGTCGTAGGCTTGCTCACGTGTCATGCCTTTTTCAATCAAGGTCAACATGGCACGTTGGCTAAAGATAAGACCAAAAGTAGAGTTCATGTTGCGGATCATGTTTTCTGGGAAGACCGTCAAGTTCTTGACGATATTTCCAAAACGGTTAAGCATGTAGTCAATCAAAATGGTCGTGTCCGGTGTGATGATACGCTCAGCTGATGAGTGAGAAATATCACGTTCGTGCCAGAGAGCAACGTTCTCATAGGCTGTCACCATGTGACCACGGATAACACGCGCCAAACCTGTCATGTTCTCAGAACCGATAGGGTTGCGTTTATGAGGCATCGCTGAAGAACCTTTTTGCCCTTTGGCAAAGAACTCTTCCACTTCGCGTTGCTCAGACTTCTGCAAACCACGAATCTCAGTCGCCATACGTTCGATTGAAGTCGCGATGCTGGCAAGAACTGCAAAATACTCAGCGTGAAGGTCTCGAGGAAGCACCTGTGTAGAGATTTCTTGGGCACGGATACCCAGTTTGTCGCAGACGTATTGCTCTACAAATGGAGGGATGTTGGCAAAGTTCCCAACCGCACCAGAGATCTTACCAGCTTCTACACCAGCAGCCGCATGCTCGAAACGCTCGATATTGCGTTTCATTTCGCTATACCAAGTTGCCAATTTAAGACCAAAAGTTGTTGGTTCAGCGTGCACACCATGGGTACGACCCATCATGATAGTGAACTTGTGCTCCTTAGCCTTGTCAGCGATAATGTTGGTGAAGTTTTCAAGGTCACGACGAATGATGTCATTAGCTTGCTTGTAAAGGTAACCGTAGGCCGTATCCACCACGTCGGTAGAAGTCAAACCATAGTGAACCCACTTACGCTCTTCACCAAGAGTCTCAGAAACCGCACGTGTGAAGGCCACCACATCGTGACGAGTCTCCTGCTCGATTTCCAAAATACGGTCGATGTCAAAGTCCGCTTTTTCACGAATCAAAGCCACATCTTCCTTAGGGATTTCCCCCAACTCAGCCCATGCCTCGTCAGCCAAGATTTCCACCTCAAGCCAAGCACGGTATTTATTTTCTTCACTCCAAATATTCGCCATCTCAGGGCGAGAGTAACGGTTGATCATGATTCTTCTCCTATAATATTATTTATTAAAAAATTGTTAAGTTCGTCTTTTTTCTTAACTCCGATTGTTTTTTTCAGCGACAGTTCTACTGTTTCAATATTTACACCTTTCTTATCCGATACAATTTCAATAATTCTTGAAATCGTATTTTTTAATACTTCTTCTCCATAATTTTTGTTAATTCCCCTAGATTTGCATTGTATTTTGAAATCATTGAGATATTCATTTCCCCTATATTTTTCAATAAGCACTTCATTTCCTTGATCAAATGGCTTTGAATTATAAAAATTCTTCCAATCCCTTAATGCCTCTTCCCATTCTGTCCACTTTTCTTTTTGATAGGGAATGTTCGAATTTAATATCTTTGAAATACTTCTATGACAATAACTTTTATATTTTTCAATAACTTGATAGTACGCTTCTTCAATCTTATACGATGAAGTTGTCAAAGTATATTCTTTGGTTTTTGCGAATTCGATTTTTTCTTTGAGAAGATCAGTTAAGATATTGAACGGTTCCAAAATAGTTAAATCCACACCACTATAAAAAGTAATATCTTTTATACATTTTTCTAATTTTTTTATATTGCCAGTACCTTTGAAATCTTCTTTTAATAATGCACGCAAATTCAATTTTTCAAATATTCTATATAGTTTTTGAATATCAATTAAGGTTGAAAATTGTTTTTCGAATTCTTCGTCAATATCTTCCTGATATCTTTCAAAAAAGTAAACTTCATTTTCAATTTTATTTACTATAATTAAAATTGAGTCCCCTTTGTAAAATACGTATACATTCAATTCTTCTTTAAAAGGTCTCTTTAAAAATAAAAAAAACTTTTCACGGATATCAGAAACTATAGCTTTACACGGTAAATCTGAAACTTCTTGTTCGTCAAATTCTTTTCTTGGCACCAATGTCAGCCAATAGCCATCTATTGCCTCTATACGTAATACTTTATGTTCAAATTTCATTTCCTACCTACTCTTCACGAACTGGATAAAATGTTATAATATCCCCATTTCTTTCTACGATCTTAACAAGAATGTTATTACAAACATAAACATCACTAGCTGAATCAACTAATTGACATGAGTGTTCTATCATATCTAAAACCTGCTGTCTAGGCCAAGTCTCTGGAAAAAAAGTTGAATACCCTCGGTTAAATTGCTTTAAATTATGAGTACCTTTACTGCGTACCACATATTCAAAAATATCACCACTAATTATTGCTTTTGTCTCTGGAATAACCTCTGCATTCTCATCTCCAAGATTTCTATTACAATGATACCCTGTCGGATAGCCCCCCCTACTTATTTCTCCCAAAAACACATGGTTCAATACTTTACTTGTTAAACCATAATCATTTGTAACCTCATTCATAAATTATCAATCCTCTCAAAAATCTATCCCGTTCCCAAACTCAACCACGCTATCCGGCGCATCACTAAACAAAGTCACATGTCCCATCTTGCGGTTGTGTTTCGCTTCTATTTTACCATACAGGTGGAGGTGGGCGCTGGGATTTTCTGTCACATATTGCTCAGCAGCCGCGACATGCTGGCCAAGAACATTGAGCATGACGGCAGGCGCATGTAGGTGGATAGCTGGCAATGGTGCTCCCAAAACACCCAAAATATGCGTGTCAAACTGGGAGAAGTCGCAGGCTTCAATTGAATAATGCCCAGAGTTGTGTGGACGTGGAGCAATCTCGTTGACGATAATGTCATCAGCTGTCGCAAACATTTCCACACAAAGTGTTCCAGACAAATTCAGCTGTTCAGCGATTCTCACTGCCATGGCTTTTGCCTTATCTGCTATACTTTCTGAAATGCGAGCAGGCACAATGGTTTTCGAAAGAATGTTGTTGCGGTGGATATTTTCCTGAACTGGGAAAACCGTCACGTCCTTGCCATTTCCTGATACAATGACAGAAATCTCAAGGTCAAAGTTGACAAATTCTTCTAAAACGCAATCTGCTGAATCCGCTAGTGCATAAGCTTCTTCTAAATCTGCTTCTGAGCGAATGACCTTTTGTCCATGCCCATCATAGCCACCAGTCGCAGTCTTGAGAACATAGTTTTTCGATAGGTCAATATCTGCCAAGTCTTGGCTTGAGGTCACAACCTTGTAGGGTGCCACGGTGACTTGAGCCTTATTTAAGAGAAAGTCCTTTTCAAAGATGCGATTTTGGGAAATGCGGAGCAGATCTGTCCCTTGAGGGAGTTGACCATCCTTGATGACAGCATCCAAACCATCAGCATCGACATTCTCAAACTCATAGGTGAGAACATCGCAACGCTCCGCCAACTGACGAAGGGCATCCACATCATTATAAGGCGCCACTATGATTTCCGCTACGCGAGAGGCCGGGCAATCCGCCGCAGGATCCAGCGCGATGACCTTGTGCCCCATGTAGATAGCAGAAATGGCCATCATCTGACCCAGCTGACCGCCACCGATAATTCCGATTGTTTTAGATGAGCTCATTTGTAGACTCCTCTGCGATTTTTCCTTGTTCTTCAGCAAAGTTGGCAAGTGCATTCGCAATGGCTTTGTCTTCTACTGATAAAAGACGGAGGGCAAAGAGGGCCGCATTGGTCGCGCCTGCTTCACCGATAGCCATGGTCGCAACAGGTACGCCACCTGGCATCTGAACGATGGAGTAGAGCGAGTCCACACCACTAAGCGCACGTGATTTGACTGGTACACCGATGACAGGAAGGGTTGTTTTGGCAGCTACCATACCTGGCAAATGGGCTGCGCCACCCGCACCTGCGATGATAACCTTGATGCCACGGCTACGGGCTTCCTCCGCATGTCTAAACATGAGGTCTGGTGTACGGTGAGCGGAAACAACTTTCTTTTCGTAGGCTACACCGAAGCGGTCTAAGACTTCGGCGGTTTTTTGCATGGTTGCCCAGTCGGATTTGGAACCCATGATGATGGAAATAATTGGTTTAGTCATAATTTTTCCTTTTTTTTTC
>CAJPRB010000002.1:0-32721 GCA_905372925.1 uncultured Streptococcus sp. | reverse complement strand
TTCCAATCTTAGAAGATTTTCCACTTTCAGTGACCAATCCATACGGTCGTACCAAACTCATGCTAGAGGAAATTTTGACCGATATCTACAAAGCAGACTCAGAATGGAATGTGGTCTTGCTTCGTTACTTTAATCCAATCGGAGCGCATGAAAGTGGAGACTTGGGAGAAAATCCTAACGGCATTCCAAACAATCTCTTGCCTTATGTTTCACAGGTAGCAGTGGGCAAACTAGAGCAAGTACAAGTTTTTGGAGATGATTACGATACAGAAGATGGAACTGGGGTTCGTGACTATATCCACGTTGTAGACCTAGCCAAAGGTCACGTTGCAGCTTTGAAAAAACTCCAAAAAGGTTCAGGTCTAAACATTTATAACCTTGGAACAGGTAAAGGTTACTCTGTATTGGAAATTATCCAAAATATGGAAAAAGCGGTGGGACGTCCTATTCCTTACCGCATCGTAGAACGCCGCCCAGGTGATATCGCTGCCTGCTACTCAGACCCAGCAAAAGCTAAAGCAGAACTCGGTTGGGAAGCAGAACTCGACATCACCCAAATGTGTGAAGATGCATGGCGTTGGCAAAGCAAGCATCCAAATGGATTTGAAGACTAAGATGATGATTTCAATCATTGTCCCATGTCTAAACGAAGAGGAAGTACTTCCTCTTTTTTATCAGTCTGTGGAAGCACTGCTTCCAGAATTAGGAGCAGAGATCGAGTATGTCTTTGTAGACGATGGCTCAAGCGATGGGACCTTAGAGCTTTTGAAGGCCTATCGGGAGCAAAATCCTGCGGTGCATTATGTCTCATTCTCACGAAATTTTGGGAAAGAGGCAGCCTTATACGCAGGCTTGCAGCATGCAACTGGAGACTTGGTGGTCGTGATGGATGCAGACCTTCAGGATCCTCCCAGTATGCTACTTGAGATGAAAGCCTTACTAGACCAGAATGCAGACTTGGACTGTGTTGGGACACGGAGAACTAGTCGGGAGGGAGAGCCTTTCTTTCGCAGTTTCTGCGCTGACCTCTTTTATCGCCTCATGCAAAAAATTAGCCCAGTAGCTCTGCCCTCAGGTGTCCGCGATTTTCGCATGATGAGGAGGTCTGTGGTAGATGCTATTTTAACCTTGACCGAGTCCAATCGTTTTTCTAAGGGACTCTTTGCCTGGGTGGGCTTTAAAACGCACTATCTTGATTATCCAAACGTTGAACGGCAGGCTGGCAAGACCAGTTGGAGTTTTAGACAGCTCTTTTTCTACTCGATTGAAGGGATTCTTAACTTTTCAGATTTCCCCTTGAGTATAGCCTTTGTAGCTGGACTCCTATCTTGTTTTATTTCTTTTATGATGACTGTTTTTGTAGTGTTTCGGACTCTTATTTTGGGAAATCCGACATCTGGCTGGACCTCTCTGATGGCTGTCATTCTCTTTCTTGGAGGGATTCAACTCCTGACCATTGGGATTCTCGGCAAGTATATCAGTAAGATCTATCTAGAGACCAAAAAAAGACCACTCTACCTCGTCAAAGAAAAGAGTGATCTTTCTGTTTTTGAAGGAAAAAATAACCAGAAAAGACTATAATTTTACCTGGAAATATGCTAAACTAGTAGATGAAGGGATTAAAGTGATAAAGAGAACCTACAAAATCAATCTCCCTTTTAAACTATGATGGATCTTTGAGAAGTGCACGTGTAGGGCACTGTTTGATAGCCTCCAGAACATCGCTGGTCTCAGCGATTTCTCTTTGTAGTTCATCAGGATCATCATAAAAGCGAACGATCCCATTATCATGGTAATCAAAGAGTTCAGAGTAGGTCTGGCAAAGCCCACAGGCGATGCACCGTTCAGGTATAAGTGTGAGTTTCATATTTATATTGTAATAAGAAAATGAAAAAAATACAAGGAGTAAGGTATGGAAAAAGAACCGTGGCAAGAAGATATTTATGACAATAGAGAAGAAGAAACAAGATTAGAGCGTCGTCACCGTAAACAAAAAGGAAAAGGTGTTGTTGCCAATCGTGTCTTGACCATTCTAGCTAGCCTCTTCTTTGTAATCGTTGTAGTGATGGTTGTCGTATTGATTTACCTTTCTACTGGAGGAAGTAACCGCACGGCGGCTTTGAAGGATTTTTATGATTCTTCAGCTCCATCGTCAA
The DNA here is from genome assembly GCA_905372925.1 of uncultured Streptococcus sp. GTDB lineage: Bacteria > Bacillota > Bacilli > Lactobacillales > Streptococcaceae > Streptococcus. The sequence goes on along the minus strand of CAJPRB010000002.1, from coordinate 30,565 downwards.
CCTCTAAAGTGGAAGAGTCTTCTTCCTCTACTAGTAAAGCTCAAGAAACGAAAGAATCAACTCCTTCAGAAAGTAGTTCTGAAGAACACACAGATGGAGAAGGAACGCTTACTGTGCAACCTGGAGAAGGAGAAGCAGCTCTCGCTCAGCGTGCAGGGATTTCCATTGCCCAGCTAGAAGCTCTGAATCCTTCTCATATGTCATCAGGAACTTGGTTTGCCAATCCTGGTGATGTCATCAAGACTAGATAGGAGTCGGAAATGAAGACAATTCAAATTGCTATTGATGGTCCTGCTTCCAGTGGTAAGAGTACGGTCGCAAAGATTATTGCTAAGGATTTTGGTTACACTTATCTCGATACAGGCGCTATGTACCGTGCTGCGACTTATATAGCGCTCAAGCACCAGTTGGATGCAGGAAATGTAGACCAACTTCTTGAGCTTCTTAACCAACACCCTATTAGTTTTGGACGTTCGGAAACAGGTGAGCAACTTGTCTTTGTTGGCGATGTTGATATTACTCATCCGATCCGTGAAAATGAAGTGACCAACAAGGTTTCAAGCATTGCTGCCATTCCTGAGGTGCGTGAGAAACTGGTTTCGCTCCAGCAAGAGATTGCTCAGCAAGGTGGTATTGTCATGGATGGGCGTGATATCGGGACAGTTGTATTACCACAAGCTGAACTCAAGATCTTCCTAGTAGCCTCTGTTGAAGAAAGAGCAGAGCGTCGCTACAAGGAAAATATTGCCAAAGGGATTGAGACTGACTTGGAAACGCTGAAAGAAGAGATTGCGGCACGTGATTACAAGGATAGTCATCGTGAAACCTCACCTCTCAAACAGGCTGAGGATGCAGTTTACCTTGACACAACTGGACTAAGTATCCAAGAAGTGGTTGAAAAAATTGAATCTGAAGCAAAAAAATATATGTCCTAGGGACGAGAGGAGCAGGCTAAATGAAGCCTGCTCCTTTTCTCTCTTTTGAGCGCGTTTCAAAACAGTCTTTTTGGGAGAATTTTGATAAAATAGTAATATCAATAAAAAGGACGGAAGCATGACAAAGAAAATTGTAGCCATTTGGGCCCAAGATGAGAAAGGTGTGATTGGTAAAGAAGATCGTCTTCCTTGGCATTTGCCAGCAGAATTACAGCATTTTAAGGAAACAACTTTAAATCACGCCATCTTGATGGGACGAGTGACCTTTGATGGAATGGGACGTCGTCTGCTTCCCAAACGACAAACCTTGATTTTGACACGAAACAGTTACGAAGTCGTGGATGGAGCGCTTGTGTTTCAAGATGTGAAGTCTGTTTTAACTTGGTATCAGAGTCAGGAAAAAAATCTCTATATCATTGGTGGAAAACAGATTTTTCAGGCTTTTGAGCCCTATTTAGATGAAATCATCGTGACACAGATTCATGCTCAGGTGGAGGGAGATACCTATTTCCCTGAGGAGTTTGACTTGTCTCGTTTTGAGACAGTCGCAAGCAAATCTTATACCCGAGATGAGAAAAACGACTATGATTTTACCATCGAATACCGAGATAGAAAGGAAGTCTAATGGAGCGCAGTATATTTGGATTTTTTACAGCTTTTTTGTGTGTAATCTGTATTTTGACTGGAGCACAGGCTTTTCGTAAGAAGCGCTATGGACTATCCGCCTTACTCTGGTTGAATGCTTTTACCAATCTGGTAAACAGTGTCCATGCTTTTTATATGACCTTATTTTAGATAGAATGAAAATATAGAACGGAAGGAAATCATGCCTACAAATAGGAAAAATGATATGATGGTTTATTGCTCATTTTGTGGCAAAAGCCAAGAAGAAGTAAAGAAAATAATCGCTGGGAACAACGCTTTTATCTGTAATGAATGTGTGGAGTTGGCCCAGGAAATCATTCGGGAGGAGTTGGCTGAGGAAGTTTTGGCAGACTTGTCTGAAGTACCAAAACCAATCGAACTCCTCAATATCTTGAACCACTATGTGATTGGTCAGGATCGTGCCAAACGTGCCTTGGCAGTGGCTGTATACAATCACTATAAACGCATCAATTTCCACGATACGCGTGAAGAGTCAGAAGATGTGGATTTGCAGAAGTCAAATATCCTGATGATTGGCCCAACTGGTTCAGGGAAAACTTTCTTGGCTCAGACTTTGGCTAAGAGCTTGAATGTGCCTTTTGCAATTGCAGATGCGACAGCTCTGACTGAGGCTGGGTATGTGGGTGAGGACGTGGAAAATATCCTCCTCAAACTCTTGCAGGCTGCTGACTTTAACATCGAACGTGCAGAACGTGGGATTATCTACGTAGATGAAATTGACAAGATTGCCAAGAAGAGCGAGAATGTGTCTATCACACGTGACGTTTCTGGTGAAGGAGTGCAACAAGCCCTTCTCAAGATTATTGAGGGAACTGTAGCCAGCGTACCGCCTCAAGGTGGACGCAAACATCCACAACAAGAGATGATTCAGGTGGACACTAAAAATATCCTCTTCATCGTGGGTGGTGCCTTTGATGGCATCGAAGAAATCGTTAAACAACGTCTGGGTGAAAAAGTTATTGGCTTTGGCCAAAATAATAAAGCGATTGATGAAAATAGCTCATACATGCAAGAAATCATCGCAGAAGATATTCAAAAATTCGGTATTATTCCAGAGTTGATTGGACGCTTGCCTGTCTTTGCTGCTCTTGAGCAATTGACGGTCGATGACTTGGTTCGTATCTTGAAAGAGCCAAGAAATGCCTTGGTCAAACAATACCAAACCTTGCTTTCTTATGACGATGTCGAGTTGGAGTTTGACGACGAAGCCCTTCAGGAAATCGCCAATAAGGCTATCGAACGCAAAACTGGTGCGCGTGGTCTTCGTTCTATCATCGAAGAGACAATGCTAGATGTCATGTTTGAAGTGCCAAGTCAAGAAAATGTGAAATTGGTCCGCATCACGAAAGAAGCTGTCGATGGAACGGATAAACCAATCCTAGAAACAGCCTAGAGGTGACTATGGAAATCAATACACACAATGCTGAAATCTTGCTCAGTGCGGCCAACAAGTCCCACTATCCGCAGGATGACCTGCCAGAGATTGCCCTTGCAGGGCGTTCAAATGTCGGCAAATCTAGCTTTATCAATACCATGTTGAACCGAAAGAATTTGGCCCGTACATCAGGAAAACCTGGGAAGACCCAGTTACTCAACTTTTTCAACATTGATGACAAGATGCGTTTTGTGGATGTGCCTGGTTATGGCTATGCCCGTGTTTCTAAAAAGGAGCGTGAAAAGTGGGGGCGCATGATTGAGGAGTACCTGACGACTAGGGAAAATCTCCGTGCGGTTGTCAGTTTGGTGGATCTCCGCCACGACCCGTCAGCAGATGATATGCAGATGTACGAATTTCTCAAGTATTATGAGATTCCGGTTATCATCGTTGCGACCAAGGCGGACAAGATTCCTCGTGGTAAATGGAACAAGCACGAATCAGCAATCAAAAAGAAATTAAACTTTGACCCAAGTGACGACTTCATCCTCTTTTCATCTGTCAGCAAGGCAGGAATGGATCAGGCTTGGGATGCAATATTAGAAAAATTGTGAGGGAAAGAAATGGCAAAAACAATTCATACAGACAAAGCTCCAAAAGCTATCGGACCTTATGTTCAAGGAAAAATCGTTGGTAATCTTTTATTTGCTAGTGGTCAAGTTCCCCTATCTCCTGAAACTGGAGAAATTGTAGGAGAAACGATCCAAGAACAGACAGAACAAGTCTTGAAAAATATAGGTGCTATTTTGGCTGAAGCAGGAACAGACTTTGACCATGTTGTCAAAACCACTTGCTTCTTGAGCGATATGAACGACTTTGTTCCTTTTAACGAGGTTTACCAGACTGCCTTTAAAGAGGAGTTCCCAGCTCGTTCAGCTGTAGAAGTTGCACGTCTTCCTCGTGATGTAAAAGTCGAAATTGAAGTGATCGCAGAGATTGGATAAGCTAGTTGAAGTTTGGCTCTGCCAAACTTTTTTTGATATAAGGAGAGATAGATGACTAAGAAACAACTTCACCTGGTGATTGTGACAGGGATGAGTGGCGCAGGGAAAACGGTAGCCATTCAGTCCTTCGAAGATTTGGGATATTTCACCATTGACAATATGCCACCAGCCCTCTTGACAAAGTTTTTACAGTTGGTTGAAACTAAAGATGATGACCACAAACTGGCCTTGGTAGTGGATATGCGGAGCCGTTCCTTCTTTTCAGAGATTCAGGCTGTTTTGGATGAATTGGAAAACCAAGATGATTTGGACTTCAAAATCCTCTTTTTAGACGCAGCAGATAAGGAATTGGTAGCACGCTATAAGGAAACTAGAAGAAGTCACCCTCTAGCTGCTGATGGTCGGATTTTGGATGGCATCAAGCTGGAACGTGAACTCTTGGCACCTTTGAAAAACATGAGCCAAAATGTGGTGGATACGACAGAACTCACTCCGCGTGAACTGCGTAAAACCATTGCTGAGCAATTTTCAGACCAAGAACAAGCCCAGTCTTTCCGTATCGAAGTCATGTCTTTTGGATTCAAGTATGGTATCCCTATCGATGCAGACTTGGTTTTTGATGTCCGTTTTTTGCCAAACCCATACTACCTTCCGGAACTCCGCAATCAGACAGGTGAGGATCAAGCAGTTTATGACTATGTGATGAATCATGAAGAGTCTGAAAGTTTCTATCAGCACTTACTCGACTTGATTGAGCCCATTTTGCCAAGTTACAAAAAAGAAGGCAAGTCTGTTTTAACCATTGCAGTAGGATGCACAGGTGGACAGCACCGTAGTGTTGCCTTTGCCAAACGAATCGCTGAGGACCTTGCTAAAAACTGGCCTGTCAATGAAAGCCATCGTGACAAAGACCGAAGAAAGGAAACGGTAAACCGTTCATGAGAAAACCAAAAATAACGGTAATTGGTGGAGGAACAGGTATCCCCGTCATTTTGAAAAGCTTGCGAGAAAAGGATGTTGAGATCGCAGCCATCGTAACGGTAGCTGATGATGGTGGCTCTTCTGGTGAGCTAAGAAAGAATATCCAACAGCTGACACCACCTGGCGATCTTCGCAATGTTCTGGTAGCCATGTCGGATATGCCTAAGTTTTATGAGAAGGTTTTTCAGTACCGTTTCTCTGAAGAAGCTGGAGCTTTTGCGGGTCATCCACTGGGGAATATCATCATAGCAGGGCTCTCTGAAATGCAAGGATCTACCTACAATGCCATGCAATTACTCAGTAAGTTCTTTCACACAACAGGAAAAATCTACCCATCAAGCGATCATCCTCTGACACTGCATGCAGTCTTTAAAGATGGTTCTGAGGTGGCGGGTGAGAGCCATATTGCAGATCATCCAGGCATGATCGACCATGTCTATGTGACCAATACCTTGGATGATGAAACACCACAAGCCAGCCGTCGAGTAGTCACTACTATTCTCGAGAGTGACATGATCGTCTTGGGGCCTGGTTCCCTCTTTACATCGATTTTACCAAATATTGTCATTGAAGAGATCGGACAGGCTCTCTTGGAGACCAAGGCGGAGATCGCCTATGTCTGCAATATCATGACCCAGCGTGGGGAAACAGAGCACTTTTCAGACAGTGACCACGTGGAAGTTCTCCATCGCCATCTAGGTCGGCCTTTTATTGATACGGTCTTGGTCAATATTGAGAAGGTTCCTAGAGAATACATGGATACCAACCGTTTCGATGAATATTTGGTTCAGGTAGAGCATGACTTTGCTGGTCTTTGCAAGCAGGTTCCTCGTGTGATTTCATCCAACTTCCTTCGTTTGGAAAATGGAGGTGCCTTCCATGATGGCGATTTGATTGTAGACGAATTGATGCGCATTATACAGGTGAGAAAATGAGTTTCACAGTTGCAGTAAAAGAGGAACTTCTTGGTCAACATCATCTCAGCCGTTATGAACTATCGGCAATTATCAAGATGTCTGGCAGTATCGGGCTATCTAGTTCGGGCTTGACCTTGTCCGTCGTGACCGAAAATGCCAAGTTAGCTCGTCACCTTTATGAGTCCTTTCTCCATTTTTATGAGATTAAGTCTGAGATTCGACACCATCAGAGAAGCAATCTTCGTAAGAATCGTGTCTACACGGTCTATACCGATGAGAGGGTGCAGGAGCTTTTAGCTGATTTGCGGCTTGCGGATTCTTTCTTTGGTTTGGAGACAGGCATCGATCCTGATATTTTAGCAGATGAGGAAGCTGGACGTGCCTACCTATGTGGGGCCTTTCTGGCAAATGGTAGCATCCGAGATCCTGAGTCTGGCAAATACCAGTTGGAGATTAGTTCCGTTTATCTGGACCATGCCCAAGGATTGGCCTCTCTCCTTCAGCAGTTTTTGCTGGATGCCAAGGTTATTGAACGCAAGAAAGGTGCAGTTACCTATCTCCAGCGGGCAGAAGACATCATGGATTTCTTGATCGTGATTGGGGCCATGCAGGCGCGTGATAATTTTGAGCGCGTCAAGATTTTGCGTGAAACCCGTAATGATCTCAATCGAGCCAATAACGCTGAAACAGCCAATATCGCTCGAACGGTTTCTGCTAGTATGAAGACTATCAACAATATCAGTAAAATCAAAGATAGAATGGGTTTGGAAAATTTACCAGTGGATTTGCAGGAGGTAGCTCAGTTGCGAATCCAGCACCCAGACTATTCTATCCAGCAGTTGGCAGATAGCCTGAGCAATCCCCTAACCAAAAGTGGCGTTAATCACAGGCTCAGAAAAATCAATAAAATAGCAGATGAACTATAAAACCACGAATCGTTGATCCGTGGTTCTTTTCTTATAAACTGGTCGAGTGTTTGGGTTGTACTTTTTGTTCTGGGTCAATGTAGTTGATGGCATTGTTCACAGCTGTTGGTGCTTCGCCAAGACCTGTCGCAATCAAGTCAATTTTTCCGTCATAGTAGCAGCAGTCGCCAATGGCGTAAATCCCCTCTTGGCTGGATTCTTGCTTGCTATTGACGATAATCTTGTGACGGTTGAGATTCAGACCCCAATTTTTAAGATTTCCGACAGAAGACTTGAAGCCGTAGTTGACAAAGAGGTGGTCTACTTCGATAGTTTCGGTTTCATCTGATTTGACTTTGGTGATTTCCAGTTTATCAAGTGTTTTTCCATCTCCAAGGAGTTGGCTAGGGACGAACGGTGTCTTGATGGTTACAGATGATTCTTGCAGGGCTTGTACACTGTGTTCCAAGGCGCGGAAATTATCTCGACGGTGAACAAGGGTAGTTGGGGCAATCTTTTCAAAAGCTAGAGCCCAGTCCACAGCTGAGTCCCCGCCACCAAGGATGGTCACTTTCTTCCCTTCGTATTGCTGAATGTTGGAAACGTGGTAGTGGATATTTTCATAGTCCTCAACACCCTCTAATTCGAGTGGACGTGGTTTAAAGGCACCGCCACCCATAGCGATGATGACTGTTTTAGTCAGGTGGCTTCCTTTGTTGGTGGTGATGGTAAATCCTTGATCTCGTTTCTCGATCTCAAGAACGGTTTCGTTGAGGTGAACAGGTGTTTCAAAGCCGTTTAGCTGTTCAATCAAGCGATTGGTTAGCTCTTCTCCAGTTAAGTTTGGGAAGCCTGGCACATCAAGGATTTGCTTTTCAGGGTAGAGGATGGCTGGTTGACCACCGAGCTGGGGAAGAGAGTCGATGATTTGGACTTTGGCTTGGCGTAGGTGGGCGTAAAAGGCAGCAAAGAGGCCAACAGGACCACCACCTACAATGGTAATATCATAGAGTTGAGACATGATTTCTCCTTCGTTTTTTCTAGTCAGTTTATTTTATCATATTTTTAATCAAATTAAAATGAAGTAGGATAGGGAAAAAATTGTTAGAAAATGGTATAATAGGACGGAACGTGTTTTGATAGGGAGGGAACTAGGGATGAATTTTCAGCAATTTTCCAACTTGCAATACTGGACGAGTTTGTTTTCAAGCCCTTGGAGTATCGTCATCAATCTGATTGATATTCTGATTGTGACTTATATTTTGTATCATTTTACAAAGGCCATTGCAGGTACTAAAATCATGATCTTGGTGCGGGGAGTTTTGGTCTTCATTCTAGCTCAAATTCTCTCCAATATGATTGGTTTAACAACTATTTCTTGGTTGATCAATCAGATCATCACCTACGGGGTCATTGCAGCAGTGGTCATCTTTTCACCAGAGATTCGGACGGGTCTAGAGCGGTTGGGTCGGGCAACGGATTTCTTTGCCAATGCTCCGATTAGTGCAGAAGAGCAGATGATTCGTGCCTTTGTCAAATCAGTCGAATACATGAGCCCGCGTAAAATTGGTGCTCTGGTAGCTGTTCAGCGAGTGAGAACCTTGCAGGAATACATCTCGACGGGGATTCCCCTAGATGCCAAGATTTCAGCTGAATTGCTCATCAATATTTTTATTCCTAACACTCCCTTGCACGATGGTGCGGTCATCATCCGAGAAGATCGGATTGCTGTTACTTCAGCCTACTTGCCACTAACTGAAAATACAGAGATTTCCAAAGAGTTTGGAACACGGCATAGGGCGGCGATTGGTTTGTCGGAAGTATCAGATGCTCTTACCTTTGTGGTTTCGGAGGAAACAGGTGGCATCTCAATCACCTATAATGGAGTCTTTAAGCACGATTTGACCTTGGAAGAGTTTGAATCTGAATTGAGAAGAATCCTACTTCCAACATCAGAGGAAAAACATGGTCTGAAAGAGCGTTTGCTAGGAGGATTGAAACATGAGAAAAAATAGTCTTTATATTATTTCTTCCTTCTTTTTCGCCTGCATCCTCTTTATCTATGCGACTTCTACAAACTATCAGAATAGTAATAGTGCCAGACAGGTGCGGACGGAAACCTATACCAATACAGTACTCAATGTACCAATTGATATCCACTATGACAGTGAACAGTACTTTATTAGTGGCTTCACGTCAGAAGTAACGGTTTTCTTGACAGGTTCCAATCGAGTTGCTTTGGCAAGCGAAATGCAGGAAAGTACGCGTAAATTCAAGGTGACAGCTGACTTAACCAATGCCAGTGTTGGAACAATAGAAGTTCCTCTAAACATAGAAAATCTACCAAGTGGTTTGACCGCTGTTGCAACACCGCAAAAGATAACAGTGAAGGTCGGTAAAAAAGCAAAACGAGGCAATGTAATCGTTGTGCCGGAGATTGACCCAAGCCAGATTGATTCTCGTGTGAAAATCGATACAGTCACTGTGTCAGATGAAAAAGTAACGGTTATTAGTGATGAAGAAACCCTCTCCAAAGTAGATCGTGTCATTGCCATCTTACCGACGAGTGAACGGATAACGGGTAACTACTCGGCTTCTGTTCCTCTACAAGCAGTTGATAAAAATGGCAATGTCTTGCCAAGTGTCATTATGCCGTTTGACACGACTATGAAAATTACAACAAAAACAGCAGCGTCTAGTTCGAGTAACTCGTCAACAAGTTCCTCTGAGGGCAGTTCGTCTTCAACGAGTTCAGAAACGAAATCAGATTCGTCTAAACAATAATAAATAATAGAAAAGGATGATAAATAAAATGGGTAAATATTTTGGGACTGATGGAGTCCGTGGAGAAGCAAACGTAGAACTGACGCCAGAATTGGCTTTTAAATTGGGACGTTTTGGTGGTTATGTTCTTAGCCAACACGAAACGGAAGCCCCTAAAGTTTTTGTAGGACGTGATACACGTATCTCAGGAGAAATGCTAGAATCTGCCTTGGTGGCAGGTCTCCTCTCTGTAGGGATTCATGTCTACAAACTCGGTGTCCTTGCAACACCAGCAGTAGCATACTTGGTCAAAACTGAGGGAGCCAGTGCAGGTGTTATGATTTCCGCTAGCCACAACCCAGCCCTTGATAATGGAATTAAATTCTTTGGTGGGGATGGCTTCAAACTTGATGACGACAAAGAAGCAGAAATCGAAGCCTTGCTAGATGCTGCTGAAGATACTCTTCCTCGTCCAAGTGCAGAAGGCTTGGGAACCTTGGTGGATTACCCAGAAGGCTTGCGTAAGTATGAAGGCTACCTTGTTTCAACTGGAACTCCTCTTGAGGGAATGAAAGTGGCCTTGGACACAGCAAACGGTGCAGCGTCTACAAGTGCCCGTCAGATTTTTGCTGATCTTGATGCCCAGTTGACAGTTATCGGTGAGACACCAGATGGTCTTAACATCAACTTGAATGTGGGTTCTACACATCCAGAAGCTCTTCAAGAAGTGGTCAAAGAAAGCCAGTCAGCTATCGGTTTGGCCTTTGACGGAGACAGTGACCGCTTGATTGCTGTTGATGAAAATGGTGATATCGTCGATGGTGATAAAATCATGTACATCATCGGGAAATATCTTTCTGAAAAAGGCCAGTTGGCTCAAAACACCATCGTGACAACCGTTATGTCTAACCTTGGTTTCCATAAGGCCTTGGAAAGTTCTGGTATTAACAAGGCAGTGACTGCTGTTGGTGACCGCTATGTCGTTGAAGAAATGAGAAAATCAGGCTACAATCTTGGTGGTGAACAGTCTGGTCATGTTATCTTGATGGATTATAATACAACAGGTGATGGTCAATTATCAGCTGTCCAATTGACCAAAATCATGAAAGAAACAGGCAAGAGCTTGTCTCAACTAGCATCAGAAGTGACGATTTACCCACAAAAACTGGTCAATATCCGAGTGGAAAATGCTATGAAAGAAAAAGCCATGGAAGTACCAGCCATTAAAACTATCATCGAAAAGATGGAAGAAGAAATGGCAGGGAACGGTCGTATCCTTGTCCGCCCAAGTGGAACAGAACCCCTCTTGCGTGTCATGGCAGAAGCCCCAACAACAGATGAAGTTAACTACTACGTAGATACGATTGCTGATGTAGTTCGAGCTGAAATCGGGATTGACTAAAGCCTAGAAAACTAGATGAAAAGATAAAAATGTGGTACAATTGCATAGTAAATTGTAGCAATGGGAGAGAAAAATGAATCTTAAACGAGAACAAGAATTTGTTAGCCAGTATCACTTTGATGCTCGTAACTTTGAATGGGAAAATGAAAATGGAGCTCCTGAAACAAAGGTAGACGTGAACTTTCAGTTACTCCAACATGACCAAGAAAACCAAGTGACTTCGCTTGTCGTTATCTTGAGTTTCATGATTGTCTTTGACAAATTTGTCATCAGTGGAACGATTTCCCAAGTTAACCATGTGGAAGGTCGTATTGTCAACGAACCAAGCGAATTTAATCAAGAAGAAGTTGAAACCTTGGCACGTCCATGTTTGAACATGCTCAATCGTTTGACGTATGAAGTAACAGAAATCGCCTTGGATCTTCCAGGGATCAATTTGGAGTTTTAGTCATGAAATTAGCTGTCATTACAGATTCTTCAGCCTATTTAGAGGAGAAGACGCTGCAAAGAGAGAATCTATTTATCTTGGATATTCCTGTCAATATTGATGGGGAGGAGTATGTCGAAGGTGTCAATCTGACTGCTGAGGAATTTTATCAAAAAATGGCTCAGTCTGCAGAATTGCCTAAAACTAGTCAACCAAGTATTGCCAAATTGGATGAGATTCTAAGTTCCTTGAAAGGACAAGGTTATACCCATGTCTTGGGACTCTTTCTTTCGTCAGGAATTTCAGGTTTTTATCAGAATATCCAATACATGTTGGACGAGTATGATGGCTTGACCATCGCCTTTCCGGATACCCATATCACAAGTTCCCCTCTAGGATTTATGGTAGAGAGCGCCTTTAAATGGGCAGAACAAGGCGATGATTTTGCCCGGATTCAGGAGAAATTAGCTCTTCAAATTGCTGATAATTCAGCCTTTATCATAGTAGATGACCTCGACCACTTGGTTAAGGGAGGACGTTTGTCAAATGGGGCAGCTATCTTAGGGAATCTCCTCAGTATCAAGCCTATCCTCTACTTTAATGACCAAGGGGTAATTGAAGTTTACGAAAAAGTTCGTACGGAAAAGAAGGCAACCAAACGTTTGGTGGAAATCATCAAAGAGTTGACAAAAGATGGGGACTACCGTATAACAGTCATCCATGGCAATGCTCCTCAAAAGGCAGCGGATTTGCGCCAACTCTTGATTGAGAGTGGTGTGAATTCTGAGATTCCAATTGTTAGCTTTGGTAGTGTCATTGGAACCCACCTTGGAGAAGGTAGTATTGCCTTGAGCTATACACCAATCGTCTAGATTGTTCTTACAGGCTTTGTATCTTAGACAGGAGTAGAGATGAGTATTCGAGTAATTATTGCCGGGTTTAAGGGAAAGATGGGCCAAGCTGCTTGTCAGATGGTCTTGGCTGATTCAGACTTGGACTTGGTCGCAGTTTTGGATCCTTTTGAGTCTGAGTCAGAATGGCAGGGAATTCCTGTCTTCAATGATAAGACTGACTTGGCTGGTTTTGAAGCGGATGTTTGGGTAGATTTTACCACACCAGCCGTTGCCTACGAAAATACACGTTTTGCTCTTGAAAATGGCTTCGCTCCAGTAGTTGGAACAACTGGATTCACTAGTGAGGAAATTGCAGAACTAAAAGCATTTTCTCGTAAGCAAAATTTGGGTGGCTTGATTGCCCCTAACTTTGCCTTGGGAGCTGTCTTGCTCATGCAATTTGCGGCGCAGGCTGCCAAATATTTCCCAAATGTGGAGATCATCGAGCTCCATCATGACAAGAAAAAAGATGCTCCGAGTGGAACAGCCATTAAAACAGCTGAGTTGATGGCGGAAGTTCGGGAATCAATCCAGCAAGGTGCGCCTGATGAGGAAGAATTGATTGTAGGTGCTCGCGGTGCTGACTTTGATGGCATGCGCATCCATTCGGTCCGTCTACCAGGTTTGGTAGCCCATCAGGAAGTTATCTTTGGCAATCAGGGAGAAGGATTGACCCTTCGTCATGACTCCTATGATCGCAGCTCCTTCATGACAGGGGTCAATTTGGGAATCAAAGAAGTTGTCAAGCGTCATGAGCTTGTCTATGGATTAGAACACTTATTATGAGATTAACGCAAATGCCTTCTGAATTTCAGAAGGCTTTACCAGTATTAGAAAAAATTAAAGAAGCAGGCTTTGAAGCCTATTTTGTTGGGGGCTCTGTTCGAGATGCCATCCTCAATCGTCCCATCCACGATGTGGATATCGCAACCTCTTCTTATCCAGAGGAGACCAAGCAGATCTTTCCGCGAACAGCCGATATCGGAATCGAGCATGGAACCGTCTTGGTTTTAGATGGGGACGAGGAGTATGAGGTAACCACCTTTCGGACCGAAGATGTCTATGTGGACTATCGCAGACCCAGTGCGGTTTCCTTCGTGCGTTCGCTAGAAGAGGACCTCAAGCGCCGTGATTTCACAGTCAATGCCTTTGCTTTGGACGAGACAGGAGAAATCATTGATTTGTTCGATGGTCTCAAAGATTTGGAAAACAAAGTCTTGCGAGCAGTTGGAGTGGCTAGTGAGCGTTTCAACGAAGATGCTCTGCGGATTATGCGTGGCTTCCGTTTTCAGGCCAGCCTTGGCTTTGAACTTGAGCCAGAAACATTTGAAGCTATGAAATCCTTGACTCCGCTCTTGGAGAAGATTTCTGTGGAGCGTATCTTTGTTGAGTTTGATAAACTCTTGCGGGCACCTTTTTGGCGAGTTGGCCTGTCTTCCATGATTGAGAGTCAAGCTTATGATTATCTCCCTGATATGGCAGACAGTCGAGATAAACTTCAAAAATTGTTTGATTTAGAGAGTGATTTCACTTTTGAGTCTTCCGAACAAGCCTGGGCGGCTCTCTTGTGGGTACTAGAAATTGAGGATGCTCAACAATTTTTGAAGCATTGGAAGACCTCACGTCAATTTGCCAAGCAGGTTCAGGATTTGCTGACCATATTGGCTCTGCGTGAAAAGGGAGAGCTGAGCAAGCGCGATTGTTACCGCTTTGACTTGGATTCCCTTCTACAAGCTGAAAGTCTTCGTCAGGCCCAAGGAAAAGAAGTCAATCCACAAGCCATCACAGAAACCTATCAGAGTTTGACCATTCATGATAAGAAAGAAATTCAGATTAACGGTGGCATTTTGATTAAGGAATATGGTTACCAGCCAGGACCAGACTTGGGAGAGATTTTAACAGAGATTGAGTTTGCCATTGTTGATGGAGAATTGGAAAATGATCGTCAAGCAATCCATGCTTATCTAAGGGAGAAAAAATGAGTGATTTTATCGTTGAAAAACTAAGCAAATCCGTCGGTGACAAGACCGTTTTTAAGGATATTTCCTTTATCATCCATGACCTAGACAGAATCGGTCTAATCGGTGTTAATGGAACGGGTAAGACCACCCTTTTGGACGTCCTTTCTGAAGTTTCAGGCTTTGATGGGGATGTCAGTCCCTTTTCGGCAAAGAATGACTATAAGATTGGTTACTTGACCCAGAATCCAGATTTTGATGATAACAAGACTGTCTTGGATACGGTTCTCTCCAGCGACCTCAAGGAAATCCAGTTGATTCGTGAGTATGAGTTAATCATGCTCCACTACAGTGAGGACAAGCAGGATCGTTTGGAACGGGTCATGGCAGAGATGGATTCTCTCCAAGCCTGGGAAATTGAAAGCCAGGTCAAGACGGTCCTCAGTAAGCTAGGTATTCAGGACTTGTCGACTCCAGTTGGTGAATTGTCAGGTGGTCTGAGAAGACGGGTTCAGTTGGCGCAAGTTCTCCTAGGAAACCACGACCTCTTGCTTCTGGACGAGCCGACCAACCACCTGGACATTGCGACCATTGAGTGGCTGACTCTTTTTTTGAAAAATTCCAAGAAGACAGTTCTCTTTATCACCCACGATCGTTATTTCCTAGATGCACTATCAACGCGGATTTTCGAGTTGGACCGAGCAGGCTTGACCGAGTATCAGGGAAATTATCAGGACTATGTTCGCCTCAAGGCTGAACAGGATGAGCGTGACGCTGCCCTTCTCCACAAAAAGGAACAACTTTATAAGCAAGAATTGGCCTGGATGCGCAGACAACCGCAGGCGCGTGCGACCAAGCAACAGGCTCGTATCAATCGTTTCCATGACCTGAAAAAAGAAGTTTCAGGCGGCGTTGCTGAGACAGACTTGACCATGAACTTTGAAACCAGCCGTATTGGTAAGAAGGTTATCGAGTTTAAAGATGTTTCCTTCGCCTATGAAAACAAGCCCATTTTGCAAGATTTTAATCTATTGGTGCAAGCCAAAGACCGTATCGGAATAGTTGGGGACAATGGTGTGGGGAAATCAACCCTGCTTAACCTCATCGCAGGAAGTCTTGAGCCGACTAAAGGTCAAGTTATCATCGGTGAGACGGTTCGCATTGCCTATTTCTCTCAACAAATTGAAGGTTTGGATGAAAGCAAACGGGTTATCAATTACCTGCAGGAAGTAGCAGAAGAGGTTAAGACCAGTGGTGGTTCTACGACTTCCATTGCTGAGCTGCTGGAGCAGTTCCTCTTCCCACGTTCGACGCATGGAACCTTGATTGAGAAATTGTCTGGTGGCGAGAAAAAACGTCTTTATCTCCTCAAATTACTCTTGGAAAAACCAAATGTTCTTCTTTTGGACGAGCCGACAAATGACCTAGACATTGCAACTTTGACAGTTTTGGAGAATTTCTTGCAAGGATTTGCAGGCCCTGTCTTGACAGTTAGCCACGACCGTTATTTCTTGGATAAGGTAGCGACCAAGATTCTCGCTTTTGAAGATGGCAAGATTCGTCCTTTCTTTGGTCATTACACCGACTACCTTGATGAAAAAGCCTTTGAAACAGAGATGGCCAATCAAGTGCAAAAGGCAGAAAAGGAAAAAGTGGTCAAGGTCCGTGAAGACAAGAAACGCATGACCTACCAAGAAAAGCAGGAGTGGGCAAGCATTGAAGGTGATATTGAAGCCTTGGAAAATCGTATCGCTGCTATTGAAGAGGAGATGCAGGCAAATGGCTCTGATTTTGGTAAACTTGCGACACTTCAGAAAGAGCTCGATGAAAAAAACGAAGAACTCCTTGAAAAATACGAACGCTATGAATACTTAAGTGAGTTTGATAATTAGAAGAATAGAAAAATCCTATCGCAATGACAGGATTTTTCTATTCTTTTTTTGTCTCTTGATGAAAGATATTTTGCCAAGTCTCATGGCGACGCCAGATACTAGTGTGGACGATGCCATCTAACTCATAGCAAATGAGCTTGGTTTTCTGACTAATGGAGGTGATTTGAATATCCTTAATCGCAGCACTAAGTTCTTTTTCAGACTTATAAGCCTCTTTATCCATCTGCTCTCCATCTTGACGGATATAGCGAAAGTCCTCAGCAAGGAGTTCTTCTAGCTGATTTCCTTGGTCAATCAACTGCTCACGCATGAGAAGTTTTTTATAGACATTGTCCAAAATCTCGTCCTCAGGTATGGGAGCTGGCTCGATATGGACATCGGTATCAAAGACTCCAAAACGCTCTTCCAGCATGGACTCGACTTGGTCTGCAATTTCGTGACTTTCATAGACTGATAAGTCAGGATTCATCTCCAGAGTGATATCAAGGTAGATATTGCTACCGTAGGTACGCCCTCTTTGGGACTTGACCTTACTAATCTTTGGAATCTCCATGATGGCCTTTTGGTAGTCCTCTAGAAGACGGTCATCAAAGCCATCTGAAAGACTGAAG
Organism: uncultured Streptococcus sp.; assembly: GCA_905372925.1. GTDB lineage: Bacteria > Bacillota > Bacilli > Lactobacillales > Streptococcaceae > Streptococcus. Next base: position 13,836 of record CAJPRB010000002.1, on the reverse strand, counting down.
GAAGACTCGATAAAGATATCGTAGGCTGTCTTTAAGATAAAGAAAGTGATGATGATAGCGACCAATTTATCTACGATCGGATAATTGAAACTGCTGGCTAGGATAGCAATGGAAGTCCCAAGCGAGGTCACAGCATCGGAAAGATTGTCCTTGGCAGCTGCCTTGAGAGCCTTGGATTTGGATTTCTTACTGAGGCGAGTATTATAGAGATAAACGGCAAACATGACCGCTGCAGAAATGATTCCTAGAAATGCTCCCAGAGGATCGATAATTGTTTGTTCCCGACTGAGAATTTTTTGAATGGTGTCCCGAAGCACATCAAAGCCAACGTAGAACATGATGATGGAAGTAATCAAACTAGCCAAATCTTCAATCTTCCAGTGACCGAAACGATGGTCACGGTCTGCGGGTTGGCGAGCCATACGAATGCCAATCAGAAGAGCAACATTTCCGATAATATCTGATACGTTGTTGAAACCATCCGCTACCAAACTGGAAGAATGTAGGAGGTGGCCAGTCGCTAATTTTGTCGCAGACAAGAGGAGGTAGGTCGAAATGCTGATAATGGCACCACGTTCCGCCAACTTGAGATTTGACATGGATTGATTCATCGGACTTCCTTTCATATGATTCGATTATTCTTTCATTATACTGGTTTTCATGGGAAAATTCAAATTTAGTCTTGTTCCATCGGATTTTAATGATTGAAAACTTTTCAAAATTTGGTATAATAGTACTACTCAAGGGAGTAGCTGGCAGAAACCTGTGATAGTGTCGTCATTCCGAATTGTGTACTGCAAAGTATACCTTCCGGCCCTATCTTAAACAGCGAGACTTGTTATGATTAACAAGTCTCTTTTTGTTTGTCATAAAACAAAAAGAGAACTTGTTTTGCACACAATGTCAAGGAGGAGACGCATGTCAAAAGAACAAAAACGCCAAGCGTTTTATATTCAAAGTCCTGAAGAGATCTTGAAGTCGGTTGAAGCAACTGAGCAAGGCCTTTCGTCAAGCGAAGCGCAGAAACGCTTAGCAGAATATGGGCGCAATGAACTCGAAGAGGGTGAGAAAAAATCTCTCTTGGTTAAATTCATCGAACAGTTTAAGGATTTGATGATTATTATTTTGGTGGCTGCAGCCATCTTGTCTGTCATAACTTCTGGTGGGGAAGATATTGCAGATGCCATCATTATCCTAGCCGTTGTTATCATCAACGCAGCCTTCGGTGTTTACCAAGAAGGAAAAGCGGAAGAAGCCATCGAAGCCCTTAAATCCATGTCCAGTCCAGCTGCTCGCGTTATCCGTGATGGGCACATGGCTGAGATTGATTCAAAAGAATTAGTACCAGGTGATATCGTTGCCCTTGAAGCAGGTGATGTTGTACCAGCGGATCTACGTTTGTTAGAAGCCAACTCTCTTAAAATCGAAGAAGCAGCCCTAACAGGTGAGTCTGTTCCAGTCGAAAAAGACTTGACCGTCGAGCTCTCTGCAGATGCTGGTATTGGTGACCGTGTCAATATGGCTTTCCAAAACTCAAACGTTACCTACGGTCGTGGTCTTGGTGTTGTTGTCAATACAGGTATGTACACTGAAGTGGGTCATATCGCTGGCATGCTCCAAGATGCGGATGAGACGGATACACCACTTAAACAAAACTTGAACAACCTTTCTAAGGTCTTGACCTATGCTATTTTGGTTATTGCCCTTGTTACTTTTGTAGTTGGAGTCTTCATTCAAGGCAAAGATCCACTTGGTGAGTTGATGACCTCTGTTGCGCTTGCTGTCGCAGCCATCCCAGAAGGACTTCCTGCTATCGTGACCATCGTTCTTGCCCTTGGTACTCAAGTTTTGGCAAAACGAAACTCTATCGTTCGTAAGTTGCCAGCAGTAGAAACACTTGGTTCAACTGAGATCATCGCTTCTGATAAGACTGGTACGCTTACTATGAACAAGATGACCGTCGAAAAAGTCTTCTATGATGCAGTCCTACATGATTCAGCTGATGACATTGAACTAGGTCTTGAAATGCCTCTTCTTCGTTCTGTTGTTTTGGCTAATGATACTAAGATTGATGGAGAAGGAAACCTAATCGGGGATCCAACCGAAACAGCCTTCATCCAATATGCCTTGGACAAGGGCTATGATGTTAAAGGATTTTTAGAGAAATATCCTCGTGTAGCAGAATTGCCATTTGACTCAGATCGTAAACTCATGTCAACAGTTCATCCATTGCCAGATGGGAAATTCTTCGTAGCAGTCAAAGGGGCTCCAGATCAACTCTTGAAACGTTGTGTTGCTCGGGATAAAGCTGGAGATGTCGCTCCGATTGATAATCAAGTCAATGACATAATTCACACAAACAACTCTGAAATGGCTCACCAAGCCTTGCGTGTCCTTGCGGGTGCGTATAAGATTATCGATAGTATTCCAGAAAATCTTACTTCTGAAGAGCTTGAAAACAACTTGATCTTTACTGGATTGATTGGAATGATTGACCCTGAACGTGCCGAAGCTGCAGAAGCTGTTCGTGTGGCTAAGGAAGCTGGAATCCGTCCAATCATGATTACGGGTGACCATCAAGATACTGCAGAAGCTATTGCCAAACGTTTGGGAATTATTGATGCAAATGATACAGAAGGCCACGTTTTAACTGGTGCTGAGCTCAACGAACTGTCAGATGAAGACTTTGAAAAAGTAGTTGGTCAATACTCTGTTTATGCCCGTGTGTCTCCAGAACACAAGGTTCGTATCGTCAAGGCTTGGCAAAAACAAGGTAAGGTTGTTGCTATGACAGGTGACGGTGTTAATGATGCGCCAGCTCTGAAAACAGCCGATATCGGTATCGGTATGGGAATCACTGGTACAGAGGTTTCTAAGGGGGCTTCTGACATGATTCTTGCAGATGATAACTTTGCGACTATTATCGTCGCAGTTGAAGAAGGACGTAAGGTCTTCTCAAACATTCAAAAGACTATTCAGTACTTACTTTCTGCCAATACTGCTGAAGTATTAACTATCTTCTTATCAACCTTGTTTGGTTGGGACGTCTTGCAGCCAGTTCATCTTTTGTGGATCAACTTGGTAACAGATACCTTCCCAGCTATCGCTCTTGGTGTTGAACCTGCTGAGCCTGGTGTCATGAATCATAAACCACGTGGACGAAAGGCAAGCTTCTTCTCAGGTGGTGTTTTGAGTTCTATCATCTATCAAGGTGTACTCCAAGCAGCTATTGTTATGAGTGTTTATGGACTTGCAATTGCTTACCCAGTTCATGTGGGTGACAATCAAGCTATTCATGCTGATGCCCTCACCATGGCCTTTGCAACCCTTGGTTTGATTCAACTATTCCATGCCTACAACGTTAAGTCTGTTTACCAATCCATCTTGACAGTTGGACCATTCAAGTCTAAGACCTTTAACTGGTCAATCTTGGTATCCTTCATTCTCTTGATGGCAACAATTGTTGTAGAACCGCTTGAAGGAATCTTCCACGTAACCAAACTAGACTTGTCACAATGGGCTATTGTTCTAGCTGGAAGCTTCTCAATGATACTTATCGTCGAAATCGTCAAGTTTGTTCAACGTAAACTTGGTCTTGATAAGAACGCGATTTAAAAAGAAAGTCATCTTCGGATGGCTTTTTTTGCATTTGAGGGAAAGGACTAGAAGTTATCCTCTTTTGTGCTATAATAAAGTAAAATAGCAAGGAGTGAAAGAGAATGGAAAAGAAGATTGTCCGAGATGTCTTATTCTTGTCGCAGGTCTCGAAACCTGCAAGTCAGGAAGACCTTTATCTAGCTAAGGATTTGCAGGATACCCTGCTGGCTAATCGCGAGACCTGTGTCGGTCTGGCGGCTAATATGATTGGGGAGTAGAAGCGCGTGATTATCTTTAATCTTGGCTTGGTTCCCATGGTCATGTTTAACCCCAATCTCCTTTCCTACAAAGGACCTTACGAGACAGAGGAAGGTTGTTTGTCCTTGACTGGGGTACGGCAAACGACTCGTTATGAAACGATTACGGTCTCCTATCGAGATAGTAAGTGGCAGGAGCAGACCATTACACTGACAGGTTTTCCAGCTCAGATTTGTCAACATGAACTGGATCATTTGGAAGGACGGATTATTTAGGAGGAACTCAGATGAAACGCATACTTTTTGAACTTGTTTTTATCGCAACGACTTGGTATATCTTTTTACCACCACTGAATCTCACCAGCTGGGAATTTATCTTTTTCCTATGTGTACATTTGGTGGTGATGGGGATTTTGTTTAGTATTCGTAAGGATACCAATTTTGTCAAGACGGTTCATGTCCGCCATGGCAAGGCAGCGAATGAAATTAATATCGAAGGTCTACAGATTAATAAACTTGGTAGAGCCTTGCTACTAGCCGCAGGTGCCATCTTTGCCCTTGCTGGACTGGTAAGTCTAGTGACTTCTAGTTTTTTCCAGGCTAAAAACTATGCCAATGTGGTGTCTATTACGGAAAAAGATTTTAAAGATTTTCCTAAGAGTGATACTAGTAAGGTTCCAATCCTAGATCGGAGCACTGCAGAAAAGATTGGAGACCGTTATCTAGGATCTCTGACGGATAAGGTCTCCCAGTACGTGGCAGCAGATACTTATACCCAGCTGACGGTTGATGGCAAACCCTATCGGGTGACTCCTTTGGAGTATGCCGACCCGATCAAATGGTTTAATAATCAGTCCAAGGGAATTGGCGAGTATATCAAGGTTGATATGGTGACAGGAAATGCGGAATTGGTGGATCTAAAAACGCCGATGAAGTATTCAGACTCCGAGTATTTTAACCGTGACGTTAAACGCCATCTTCGGATCAAGTACCCAACCAAGATTTTTAAAACGCCATCCTTTGAGGTGGATGATGAAGGCAATCCTTTCTATGTAGCAACCGTTTATCAAAAACAGTTTGGTCTAGGAGTACCTCGCCCTTCATCTGTTATTATCTTGGATGCTACCAATGGAGAAACCAAGGAATACAGCTTGGATGAGGTGCCAGAATGGGTGGACCGTGTCTATCCAGCCGAAGAAACTATCGAACAAATCAACTACAACGGCAAGTATAAAGACGGCTTCTGGAATGCCTTGATTTCTAAGAAAAACGTTACCCAAACGACAGAGGGCTATAACTATCTTTCTATCGGAAATGACATTTATCTCTACACGGGGGTGACTTCAGCAAATGCTGACGAAAGTAATCTAGGATTTATCCTTGAAAATATGCGTACTGGTGAAATCACCAAGTACAACCTAGCTTCAGCAACCGAAGAATCAGCCCGTGCTTCCGCAGAAGGAGCAGTACAAGAGAAAGCCTACAAGGCTACCTTCCCTATCCTTGTTAATCTCAATGACAAACCGCTCTATATCATGGGCTTAAAGGACAATGCAGGCTTGGTCAAGGAGTATGCATTGGTCGATGCCGTGGAGTATCAAAATGTCATCGTAGCAACTACGGTAGATGAGCTCCTCGGAAAGTATGCCAATAAAAATGACCTCGACCTGGATAATGAAACGGTAGAAAGTATCAAGGGAGTGGTTTCAGACCTTAAATCAGCTGTCATCAAGGGGGACACCGTCTACTTCTTCAAAGTTGATGGCAAGATTTATAAAGTCAAGGCTTCCGTGTCAGATGACCTTCCTTACCTCGAAAATGGCCAATCCTTTGAAGGTCAAGTTGGAAAAGATAACTATCTCAAAACCTTTAAAGTACAATAATACTCTTCGAAAATCAAATTCAAACTACATCAGCGTCGCCTTGCCGTACTCAAGTACTGCCTGCGGCTAGCTTCCTAGTTTGCTCTTTGATTTTCATTGAGTATAAAAATAGGTTTTCTCAGTTCAAGGAGAAAAAAGATAAATTCTTATCTATCTTAACAAGCTTAGCTGGCACAGCCCTTGTTCTCGTGGCTATCTGGTTAGGATGACCAAAATAAACAGAGAAACCTCGGTGTGAACCGAGGTTTTTAAGATGAAATTCTTGGTAGTGGTTGAAAAATATGCTACACTAACAATATGAAAATTTTAATTCCAACAGCAAAAGAAATGAACACAAACCATCCTTGTATCGAAGCGCTTCCCTTGAGGGAAGAAAGTCAGGCAGTTCTTGACTCACTGGCGCACTACTCAGCTAGTGAATTAGAGACTTTTTATAAGGTATCTGCCGAGAAAGCAGAAGAAGAGTACAGCCATATTCAAGCTCTAAAAGATCGAAGGGCTAAGCATTATCCAGCCTTGAAACTCTTTGACGGTCTCATGTATCGCCACATCAAACGAGATGGGTTAACCGAGGCTGAACAAACCTATCTTGAAAATCATGTCCTGATTACCTCGGCTTTATACGGTGTTGTCCCTGCCTTATCTCCCATGGCTCCTCACCGTTTGGACTTCTTGATGAAGTTAAAAGTGGCTAGAAAAACCCTAAAGACTCATTGGAAATCAGCCTATGATGAGGCACTTCAGGACGAGGACTTGATATTCTCACTCCTATCATCAGAGTTTGAAACCGTATTTTCGAAGGAAATGAGAGAAAAGATGGTGACCTTCAAATTTATGGAGGATAAGGCAGGTCAGTTGAAAATCCACTCAACCATTTCAAAAAAAGCGCGTGGTGCCTTTTTGACCGCCTTGATAGAAGGGCAAGTCCAAACAGTTGAGCAAGCTCGTAAGCTCAGTTTTGCAGGTTTTGACTACCGACCTGATTTATCAAGTGATTTAGAACTCGTCTTTGTGAAACAAGCATAAAACCAGCTCATTCGAGCTGGTTTTTGCTGGATTAGTTGATGGCTGCAAGAAGGTCGTCCGCTTGTTTTGCAAGTGATGAAGCAGTTGCTTCTTCTAACACCAATTTTCCGTCTGCCCAAGCAGAGTCATTGACACGAGCAGCTGTAAAGTCACCAACGACTTGTGTACGGATAAATGGCAAGAGGTCTTTGTAAATAGCAAAAAGTTGATCATGACCTGCATTGGCTACAGATGAGACAGTGACAAACTTGTCTTGGAGGGCAGAAGCACCACGTGTATCTGTCAAGTCAAGGGCACGAGAGAGCCAGTCGAGCAAATTCTTCACTGTTCCAGGGATAGAGAAGTTGTAGACTGGAGAGAAGATCCAGATTGCATCCGCAGCAAGGACTGCTTCGCGAGCAGCAGCTACAGCTGGCTGAGTTGGAACTTCCAGATCTTGGCTGAAGAGAGGAACAGCTGAGTAATCAAGATAGCTAACTTCCGCTTTTCCAGCAAGTGCTTTTTCAGCTTCGAGGGCCATTTGGTGGTTGAAAGAACCTTGGCGTAGTGAACCGACGATAAATAATACTTTTTTAGACATGATGTGTCTCCTTTAGTTTAAAATTCAAAGAGCGAACTCTTTTGTTACCGTCTATGTTACAACAAATGATACTAATTAGCAATAAATGTGCTCACAAATTTTTAAATTTTTTTAAAATCCGAATTAAGTCTTCCTTTTCGCCATCTTCCAAGATGCTGAGTGCTTCTACGATAGAATCGATATGGTCAGGAAGAATCTCTTCGATTTTTCTGCGTCCTGCAGGTGTTAATTTCAGGAAAAAAGAGCGACGATCCTTGGGGTCGCAAGTTCTAGAAATCCACCCATCTCGAACCATATTTCGAATGACAACAGTCATGTTTCCAGAAGTGGCTAGCATTTTTTCAATCAAATCCTGAATGCGTAGTTCCCCTTTGCTGTAGAGGGTTTCCAGAACAGAAAATTGAGTAGGGGTTAGTCCGTGTTCTTTAGCAGCTTTGGCTTCATATGGTTTAAAAGTTCGTATGGCCTTATTGAGGATGATAGCTGTTTTTAAGTCTAGTTGATTATCGGAAATTTTCTCTTTTAAATGTTGTTTCATAAGGCTATTTTATCAATAATGAGAGAGAAAAACAAGAACTTATATTTTATAGGAAAAGATTCTTAGAATGTTCCTGTCTTCACTTGTAATAAAGGAGGAGAGATGGTAAAATAGACGAGTGAAACTAAGACAGAAAAAAGCAAAAAACAAGTTACTTATACAGTATGAAATCGGCATTGCTCTGGTACTACTAGTCATGACCACTTCCTTCCTTTACCTAATATCTCTCAGCATGAAACCCTATCAAGATGCTAGGGTTGAAGGAGAAAAACTGGCCAAGCAGTATGCAGAATTGGAAAAAGCAGATCAGGTTGATTTTTTTAATGGTTCGGAAGCTTATTACAGCCTTCTGGGGCATAATAAAAAGCAAGAGGCCATTGCCGTACTGATTGAAAAGAATGACCACAAGATTTACGTTTATCAGCTAGATAAGGGGATTTCTGAAGACAAGGCAGCGACGATTTCGAGGGAAAAAGGAGCTAGCGACATTGACAAGATTACCTTTGGTCGCTATAAGGATAAGCCGATTTGGGAAGTTAAGTCAGGAAACCAGTACTATCTGGTCGACTTTGAAACAGGAGCAGTGATCCAATAAGGAGGGCATATGAAACTATCCAAACGTGTACTAGAAATGGAAGAAAGCGTCACTCTAGCCAGTGATGCAAGAGCCAAGGCATTAAAAGCTCAAGGAAAGGATGTTCTTTTTTTAACCTTGGGACAGCCTGATTTTCATACTCCTGAAAATATTCAGAATGCAGCGGTGGAAGCGATTCGAGATGGACGTGCTTCCTTCTACACAGTTGCTTCAGGTCTACCAGAGTTAAAAGCGGCGGTTAATACCTATTTTGAACGCTACTATGGCTATTCCGTAGCAACCAACGAGGTGACTTTTGCTACGGGTGCTAAGTTCTCTCTCTATACTTTTTTTATGGCTGTGGTCAATCCAGGTGATGAGGTCATCATCCCTACACCATACTGGGTCAGCTATGGAGATCAAGTCAAAATGGCAGAAGGAGTGCCAGTCTTTGTCCAGGCCAAGGAAGACAATCACTTTAAAGTAACAGTAGAGCAGCTAGAAGCGGCCCGAACAGATAAGACCAAGGTCTTGGTTCTCAATTCGCCATCCAATCCGACCGGTATGATTTACTCTCGTGAGGAACTCTTGGCTATCGGAAATTGGGCTGTTGCGCATGATGTCCTTATCCTAGCAGATGATATTTATGGTCGTCTGGTTTATAACGGGAACGAATTTGTTCCAATCTCTAGTCTGTCAGAAGCCATTCGCAAGCAAACCATCGTGATTAACGGTGTATCTAAGGCCTATGCCATGACTGGTTGGCGGGTAGGTTATGCTGTGGGAAATCCTGAAATTATCGCTGCTATGAGCAAATTGACAGGACAAACGACTTCAAATCTGACAGCAGTATCTCAATATGCAACGATTGAGGCGCTAACTGGACCACAAGACTCTGTCGAAACCATGCGCCAAGCCTTTGAAGAGCGTTTGAATACCATTTATCCACTCTTGTGCCAAGTGCCAGGATTTGAAGTTGTCAAGCCTCAAGGAGCTTTCTATCTTTTCCCAAATGTTAAAAAAGCGATGGAGATGAAGGGCTATACCGATGTGACAGAGTTTACAACGGCTATTCTCGAAGAAGTTGGTCTTGCCTTGATTACAGGAGCTGGATTTGGAGCACCAGAAAATGTTCGTCTCAGCTATGCCACAGACTTGGATACATTAAAAGAAGCTATTCGTCGTTTGCATCAATTTATGGAAAAATAAAACTTAGAATCTTCGCCTTTTTAGCGAAGATTTTTTGTATCGAAAATCTCGCGATTTTTCTCTAGTCGAACCTAGCTATTGCAGTCTATTTATGGTAAAATAGTGGGTAATGATGTCTTCGGACAAGTTAAACGAAAAAAGGAAGATAGATTATGACAAAACGTGTAACAATCATCGAAGTAAAAGACTACGTTGGTCAAGAAGTGACCATCGGGGCCTGGGTTGCCAACAAATCAGGAAAAGGAAAAATTGCCTTCTTGCAATTGCGTGATGGAACAGCCTTCTTCCAAGGTGTAGCATTTAAACCAAACTTTATTGAAAAGTTCGGTGAGGAAGTGGGGCTAGAGAAGTTTGATGTCATCAAACGCTTGAGCCAAGAAACTTCTGTTTATGTGACAGGGATTGTCAAAGAAGACGAACGTTCTAAGTTTGGCTATGAACTCGATATCACAGACATCGAAGTGATCGGTGAATCTCAAGACTACCCAATCACTCCAAAAGAACACGGGACAGACTTCTTGATGGACAACCGTCACTTGTGGCTCCGTTCTCGTAAGCAGGTGGCTGTGATGCAAATTCGTAACGCTATCATCTATGCAACTTATGAGTTCTTCGACAAGAACGGTTTCATGAAGTTTGATAGCCCAATTCTTTCAGGAAATGCGGCAGAAGATTCAACAGAACTCTTTGAAACAGACTACTTTGGAACACCAGCCTACTTGAGCCAATCAGGTCAGCTTTATCTTGAAGCGGGTGCTATGGCCCTTGGTCGTGTCTTTGACTTTGGTCCAGTATTCCGTGCTGAAAAATCAAAAACGCGCCGTCACTTGACTGAGTTCTGGATGATGGATGCGGAGTACTCATACTTGACACACGATGAGTCACTTGACTTGCAAGAAGCTTACGTAAAAGCCCTTCTTCAAGGTGTACTTGACCGTGCGCCTCAAGCCTTGGAAACCTTGGAACGTGATACAGATCTTTTGAAACGCTACATTGCAGAGTCGTTCAAACGTATTACTTACGATCAAGCTATTGACCTCTTGCAAGAGCATGAAAACGACGAAGATGCTGACTACGAGCATTTAGAGCATGGAGATGACTTTGGTTCACCACACGAAACTTGGATTTCGAACCACTTTGGTGTGCCAACATTTGTCATGAACTACCCAGCAGCTATCAAGGCCTTCTACATGAAACCAGTTCCTGGAAATCCAGAGCGCGTGCTTTGTGCAGACTTGCTGGCACCAGAAGGGTATGGAGAAATCATCGGTGGTTCTATGCGTGAGGAAGACTACGATGCCCTTGTCGCTAAGATGGAAGAACTTGGTATGGATCGTACAGAGTATGAATTCTACCTTGACCTTCGTAAATATGGTACAGTACCACATGGTGGATTTGGTATCGGTATCGAGCGTATGGTAACCTTCGCAGCAGGAACAAAACACATCCGTGAAGCTATTCCATTCCCACGTATGTTACACCGTATCAAACCGTAAATTAAATCAAAACGCCCTCAGGGCGTTTTTTCAAAGTAGAAGAAGGAAGAGGTGAGGAACATGTAAAGTAAAGCTTAACAAGTGACAAACACAAAGATACAAATACACTTGTTAAAGGAGAAATTATGTTTAAACGAAATTATCGGAAGAATATCGGTCTCATGGCTGGTGTGGAATTTTTTGCCTTTCTGGGCATTACCAGCTTTTGGATTCTATTCCTCAGTCAAAATGGGATGTCGCTTTGGCAGATTGGCTTATTGGAAAGTATGTTTCATGCCACCAGTGTCATCTGTGAAATTCCCTCTGGAATGTTAGCTGACCGCTATTCCTATAAAACCAATCTGTATTTAAGTCGAATAGCTGGGATTGCGTCGTCTATTCTCATGTTACTAGGGCAAGGTAATTTTTGGATTTATGCACTTGCTATGGTGGTGAGTGCCTTGTCTTATAATTTTGATTCGGGGACGAGTGCAGCCATGGTTTATGATTCAGCCGTGGAGGCTGGATTAAAAGAGCGCTACTTATCTATCTCAAGTTTTATGTCAGGAGTCGCAGAAGGTACTCGGTCTTTGGGAACCGTTTTAGCAGGATTTTTTGTTCATGGTCAATTACACTTGACCTACTATATCATGATTGCTACTTCTATTATCGTTCTTTTCCTAACTTGGATGCTAAAAGAGCCTAGTGTTAAAGCGCAAAAATCTGAGCGTTTAACGATGAAAAAGATTATGTTGACTGTCAAAGAGGAGTTGCAGAGAAATCCCAGTCTTTTTGGTTGGATGATTCTGTCCCAAATCATCGGAACACTGATGTGTATGTTTTATTTTTACTATCAAAATCAACTGCCTGACCTAGAAGGATGGCAGATTTCGATGGTCATGCTGATGGGCAGTGCTTTGAATATCTGGGCAGTTTATCTAGCAAGTAAGATTGGAAAGAGGTATTCAGCCTTAAAACTTTTTCCAATTCTTGTCCTCTTGACGGGAGGAACTTATTTGCTGTCCTACTTTGGTACGCCACTGATTTATATTTTAGTTTATTTGATTAGTAACGCCTTATATGCTCTCTTTCAACCGATTTTTGACAACGATTTACAAAAGCGACTCCCAAGTGAGGTACGGGCAACCATGCTAAGTGTCTACTCTATGATGTTCAGTCTGAGTATGATCGTCATTTTTCCTCTGACGGGGTGGTTGATTGACTATCTAGGATTTTTAGTAGCCTTTCTTTACTTAGGGTTCATTTTAGTACTAGCCAGCTTTTTGCTATTTTTCATTTTGAAAGAGATGGCCGGATTTTTGGAACTAAAAGAGAATGTTATTTCTAAGAAATAGAGTTATTTTTCACTTTTATCTTTTTTCTCTTGCCATCTACTAGCTTTTCTAGTATAATAGTTAATTGTGAGCAAACCTCACTTACCCCTTGCAAGGACTAGGGGTCATTAGACCAAAAGGAGGAACATATCAATGGCTAAATACGAAATTCTTTATATCATTCGTCCAAACATTGAAGAAGAAGCGAAAAACGCTTTGGTAGCACGTTTTGACTCTATCTTGACTGACAACGGTGCAACTGTTGTTGAATCAAAATCATGGGAAAAACGTCGTCTTGCATACGAAATCCAAGATTTCCGTGAAGGACTTTACCACATCGTTAACGTTGAAGCAAACGACGACGTAGCTCTTAAAGAGTTTGACCGTCTTTCAAAAATCAACGCTGACATTCTTCGTCACATGATCGTCAAACTTGACGCGTAAGAAGGTAAATTATGATTAACAATGTTGTACTTGTAGGGCGTATGACACGCGATGCTGAGTTGCGTTATACCCCATCAAATGTAGCAGTTGCGACTTTTACTCTTGCAGTAAACCGTACATTCAAGAGTCAAAACGGCGAACGTGAGGCTGATTTTATCAATATCGTTATGTGGCGCCAACAGGCTGAAAATCTTGCTAACTGGGCTAAAAAAGGCTCTCTTATCGGGATCACAGGTCGTATCCAGACTCGTAGTTACGATAACCAGCAAGGACAACGTGTCTACGTAACAGAAGTCGTGGCTGACAATTTCCAAATGTTGGAAAGCCGTAGTGTGCGTGAAGGACATACAGGTGGAGCTTATTCTGCACCAACTGCTAGTTATACAGCACCTACACAATCAGTACCAGACTTTTCACGTGATGAAAATCCATTTGGAGCAACCAATCCTTTGGATATTTCAGATGATGATTTACCATTCTAATGGACAATTAAAACTATAAAGGAGAAAAAACATGGCTCAACAACGTCGTGGCGGATTCAAACGCCGTAAAAAAGTTGATTACATCGCAGCAAACAAAATTGAATATGTTGATTACAAAGATACTGAGCTTCTTAGCCGTTTCGTTTCAGAACGTGGGAAAATCCTTCCTCGTCGTGTAACAGGAACTTCAGCGAAGAACCAACGTAAAGTAACAACAGCTATCAAACGCGCTCGCGTAATGGCTTTGATGCCTTTCGTAAACGAAGATTAAAGAAAAGATCCCAACGGGTCTTTTTTTCACGAGCTTTGAAATGAGAAGGCGAGTTCGGTCTGGGTGGACCTCTTTTTCAGACCCGAGTGGGTCTTTTTTTCAGGTCCCCCGAACCTCTTTTTTCAGACTTTTACAGGACTCCGTTCGAAACGTCTACTTTTTGACC
>CAJPRB010000001.1:0-36684 GCA_905372925.1 uncultured Streptococcus sp. | reverse complement strand
CGCCAGAAAGATTGATAAAGTCCAGCGAAATACCTAATTTCTCCTTGATTTCAACGGCCAATTCAAAGAGTTGGCGGGCCAACTCTGGGTAGTAGCGATGGGTGACGGTATTGGATGCTAGGAAAGAGTGAATCCCAAATGTCTTGGCTCCTTTTTCCTTCAAAATAGCAAAGGCTTCAAAAAGCTGAGCCTTGGTCATACCAAACTTGGCTTCTCCAGGATTGTCCATGATATCTGTTCCTAGCTCAAAAACGCCTCCAGGGTTGTAACGACAAGAAATGATTTCTGGGATACCTGCAGCTCGCTCCAGATGTGCAATGTCTTCAAAGGCATCCAAGTTAATGGTTGCGCCCAATTCACGCGCATAGACATATTCCTTGTCAGGCGTGTTGTTAGAAGAGAACATGATTTCAGAACCGGGAAAATCCAATTTATGGCTCATCAAGAGCTCTACATAACTAGAACAGTCCACACCACAACCTTCCTCTTGGAGGATTTTCAAGATGGCTGGAGTTGGAGTGGCCTTGACTGCAAAATATTCTTTAAAGCCCTTATTCCAGGAAAAAGCCTGGTTGACTGCTCTTGCTTTTTCACGAATCCCCTTCTCATCATACAAGTGAAAGGGTGTTGGGAATTCGGAAACAATCGTTTCTAAATCTTCTCGACTGATAAATGGTGTTTTCATAAGCATCCTTCTATTCTGTTTGCAAAGAAAGGCTGGGACAATCGTTCCAACCTTTAGCTCTATCTCTTATTTGTCTTCGTCAAAGATATTTCCAATCTCAACATCGATGGATTGGTTCTTGACATCAATATTGGTTACCTTCAAGAGTGACTTGTAATCGAACTGCTTTTCACGTTCTTCTTGAGCATTGTCTGCAAATACTGCGACACCAGCTAGTTCAGAGTCGAACTCACGCAAGAGACTAATCATCCCGTTGACAGTTCCTCCGCCTTTCAAAAAGTCATCTACGATCAAGACACGACTGCCTGCCTTGAGACTGCGTTTTGAAAGGAACATCTTCTCGATACGGTCACCGCTGGAACCTGAAACATAGTTGACGCTGACAGTTGAACCTTCTGTGATTTTCAAGTCACGGCGCACAATGACAAATGGAACATTGAGGACATTGGCAACTGCATTTGCAAGCGGAACACCTTTTGTTGCTACTGTCATAACCGCATCAATTTTTTGGTCCATAAAACTCTTGGCAATGATGCGACCAATATTTTTCAAAATAGCAGGCGTACTAAGCAGATCAGACAGATAGATATAACCACCTGGCAAGATACGATCACTTTCTGAAAGTTTGTCGCGCAAGTCTGCGATCATTTCCTTGGCTTCATGACTCGAGATTGAGGGTGTAAAGATAACGCCACCACCTGCTCCAGTCACAGTCTGAATATGGCCGATTTCAATTTCCTCAAAGGCACGCTTGATAATCACGATGTCCTCTGAGATGGATGATTTAGCTGATTCGTACTTTTCCGCAAAGGTATTGAGACTTGTTAGTTTGTATGGATTATTAATCAAATAGTTGGAAATGACAACCATCCGATCACTTCTTCTTAATTTCATTTTTATTTACCATTCCATTTAATTTTGATATTTTATCCATTATACCATATTCACATAAAAAAACGAACATTATTGCGTAAAAAATGCTCGTTTTTCTTAAATTATTAATCTAAATCTGGTTTATAGAAGGAACGATTGTCCATAGCGAAGATTTTATTGGTCATCTCTCCTTTATCCACCAAAGCTAGAGCCGTTGACATCATCATCATGCTGGCATCCAGATTATCAATCATATGAATAATCTCTGCCTCCATAATGCGTGGACGGACTGGACTTCCATACTCTAGCAAGCCATGGTGACTGAGAATCACATGGCGTAGTAGCACCACTTCTTCTCTGGTATCATCGATGCCGAGTTCCATGACTGTCTTGGTAATTTCGCTATCGATCAGGGCTATATGACCGATGAGATTGCCTCGCACTGTGTACTCCGTCTGGTCTGGTCCCGTCAACTCAATAACCTTGGCCAAATCATGCAGCATAATCCCGGCATAGAGGAGACTCTTATTGAGCTGAGGATAGATGTCGCTAATGGCATCTGCCAAACGCACCATGGTCGCTGTATGATAGGCCAAACCCGTTTCAAAGGCATGGTGGTTAGTCTTGGCAGCTGGATAGGAGTAAAATTCCTTATCATACTTGGTGTAGAGACTACGCACGATACGTTGCCAGACAGGATTTTCAATCTTGAAAATCATTTGTGACATGTAGTCACGGATTTCCTTGACATCGACTAGTGACTTGACCTTGAAGTCAGCTGGATCATTGGGTTCCCCAGGTTGAGGCAGGCGGAGAGTAATTTGATTGACTTGAGGAGTGTTGTTATAAACTTCTCGACGTCCCTGCATGTGGACTACTTTCCCTGCGGTAAAGGCCTCAACGTTATGAGGTTGGGCATCCCAGAGTTTCCCTTCAATCTCACCACTATCGTCTTGGAAAGTAAAGGCTAGGTAGTTTTTCCCAGCTCGTGTCTGTCTCAGGTCAGCTGACTTGATCAGGTAAAAACCTTCAAACAGCTCATCTTTTTTCATGTGACTAATCTTCATATTCTTCCTCATCTTCTTGAAAATGGAGTAGATCAAGCGCAGGCTCACCTTCTGATAACTCAATGTGACGGAGCGTCCGCTCGATAGCTGTAGTGCGACGGTTTAATAATTCATCAATATTGCCAGAGGCATGTTGGAGATGTTTTTGTGCCTTGACCAAAATCCCCCCAAACTTGCCAAACTCGGTCTTGACGCTGGCAAGAGTCTTGCTGATATGGTCGGCACTCTTTTGGATATTGAGAGTTTTGAAGCCAACTGACAGAGAGTTGAGAAGGGCTGACAAGGTACTTGGTCCAGCAACGATAATCTGCTCCTCCCGTCTCAAATCATCAAAGAAAATCGGATTTCGAACAATTTCTGAATAAAGACCTTCTGTCGGGACAAACAATACTCCAAAATTGGTTGTTCGAGGTGGCGCCAGATACTTACTCTTGATATCCTTTGCAAAACGCTTAACACTCGTTAAGAGAGACTTACGGCAGCGCTCGATCTCGTCCCTGTCACCTGATTCATAGGCTTCTTCTAGACGGTAATAATCCGCCAATGGAAACTTAGAGTCAATCGGTAGGTAGACGTATTCCTGGTCACCCTGTCCAGGCAACTTGATAGCGTACTCTACTCGTTCACTGGAGTTTTCAACTGTTGCAAATTCTCGTTCGTACTGGCTAGGAGTCATGATGTCTTCGATGATTTGCCCCAGTTGCAATTCTCCCAGAATCCCTCGCGTCTTGGTTCCAGAGAGAACCTTGTTGAGAGCACCGACATCGCGGGCAACTGTCTGCATTTCTCCAAGGCCACGATTGACAGACTCTAGTTGCTTGGAAACTGTCTCGAAGGAAGCCTGCAAGCGCGTCTGCAAGGTCTTTTCCAACTTTTCCTCGACTGTCTGGCGCATTTGTTCTAAACGTTGCTCATTTGATTCCTGCAGGGCTTGGAGGCGTTGGTCGGTCTTATCTCTGGTTTGGAGGAGATTCTCGTTCATCTCCTGTCTAACTTGCGTCAGGCCTTGGTGCAACTCCATTCGCACTTCTTGCAAACGGTCGCTGACAGCCACTTCCAAATCTTTTTGGTCTAACTGGCCGGCTTGTCTGGCTTGTTCAAAGCGATAATCCAGTTGATCTGAAAGATTGTCTGCTTGATCCTCCAGACTCTTGGCTAGGTGCTTGTCTTGCTTATCCTGCCTTTGCCAAATCAGAAAGAGTCCAGCTAGGTTGGCAATTAATAATAGTAGTAATACAGTCTCCATCCTACCTCCTGTCCTTGCTATGCAGCACGACGACATAGCCATCTGGGCAAGTTACCGAAACTTCCCTATCTATATATTCGTTAGAAGCGTACACTTTTTTAAAGAAAAAATTCTCCTCTGTCAACTCATACTTGGCACCAAGAATGGTCAGCTGGCTATCCCTAACTGGCATAAAAGCTAGATAATCGTAGTCCGAACGTGGTTCAAGTTGACTCGTCCCTTCTGGACAATAGGCAATCAAGTTTTGCCCATCCTCAATCGCTATCTGGCGCATGTAGGGTGCCAACTTGGGATTGCTAGGCAGAAAGACATTGGCCAGCATATGGTCAATACGCCCACCCAAAGCACCGAAAATAGTGACCTGGGCCTGAGGATTTTGCTCAAAGATGGTCAAGAGAGCTAGTTCCAGATCCGTATCATCCTTTTCTGGCTGGGCTTGGACAAAATGCTGGGCACGTTTTTGAATCAACTGACGTTCATCTGCAGTCACCGAATCAAAATCTCCAACTGCTAGAGTGAGAGGCAGGTCTTCTTCCAAGATCCAGAGCGAACCGCGATCCACACCGACAAAGTAATCAAAATCCGTCCGATAATGACCGCGATCTCCGCCGACAAAAACGGCAACCCTAGTCCAATTGTTTTCTGAGAGTTTGCACTCGTTCATTGACATCTCCCTTAAAGACATAAGACCCCGCTACAAAAACAGTCGCACCAGCTTCTTTGGCTTGAGCAATAGTTTGATCATCAATCCCACCATCGACCTCAATTTCAAAGTTCAAGCCTTTTTCCTGACGAAGAGCAATCAACTCGCGAATCTTATCCATAGTTTCAGGCAGAAAAGCTTGTCCACCGAAGCCAGGGTTAACCGTCATCACCAAGACTTGGTCAACTAGATGAAGGACGTGCTTGATAGACTCAACAGGTGTACCAGGATTGATGACAACCGAAGGTTTGACACTAAGAGAGCGAATCTTTTGAAGAGCTCCATGAATATGAGGCGTTGCTTCCACATGAATACTGATGATGTCTGCACCTGCACGCGCAAAGTCTTCTAGATGATGCTCAGGATTTTCTACCATCAAGTGGCAGTCAAAGACCATCTTACTATGAGGACGAAGAGCTTCGACCACACCTGCACCAAAACTGATTTGTGGTACAAAGTGACCATCCATAATATCGATATGGGCATATTCTGCACCAGTTGCTTCTAGGCGTTTGATTTCACGTTCAAAGTTGGCATAATCTGCTGCCAGAATTGACGGAGCAATCTTGTATTGAGACATAGGTTTCTCCTTATTTTTGAATTTTTTTGCTGACTTTTTTATAGGTTTCTCTTCGATTTTCAATCTCACTGAGGAATTGCAGGTAGTTGTCAAAACGGAAAGATGCAATGATACCCTCTTCGACAGCCGGCTTAACCGCACAGGACGGTTCATGGGTATGGGTACAAGTACGGAATTTACAGTCTCGACTGACACTGGCAATCTCTGGAAAGGCCTGATTGAGATCTTCAGCCGTTGACACTTCATAATCCAGTGATGAAAAGCCTGGTGTGTCCGCGATTTTACCCCCATTGAGATTGTAAAAACTAACAGCTCGAGTGGTATGACGACCGCGACCCAGACTGTCTGAGATTTCTCCTGTTTCAAGATTGAGGCCTGGTGCGATTTTATTGAGGAGGGTTGATTTTCCAACACCTGTCTGCCCCATAAAGACCGTCACTTTTCCTGTCAACAAAGGCAAAAGTTCTTCTTTACTAGTCACAAAGTCGTAACCAATGTCACCATAAGTCTGCTGGTAAAAATCCAGTTCTCCTCTATCTTCTAGCAAATCCATTTTAGAAATATAGACGATGGGATGGATGCCCTTGTGTTCTAAAAGAACCAAGAAACGATCCAGCAAATTGCTGTTGAAGTCCGGTTCCTTGACGGACATGATCACCACGGCTTGGTCAATATTGACAATAGGCGGACGGACCAGACTGTTTTTCCGTTCGTGAATCTTGAGAATATAACCTTCGGAATTTTCCTCCGCAGAAAAGTCTACCCAGTCTCCGACATAAGGCGTGTGCCCTTTTTTACGGAAATTCCCACGCGCGCGCGTCTGATAGACTTGGTCATCATTCTCCACATAGTAGAAACCCGCCAAGGCTTTAATGATTTGTCCCTGCATCTTAAAGCCCTTGTCCTTTAAGCGCATCTGCCAGACTGGCAAATTCTACCAAGCCAAGAGCTTCACCACGTACACTTGGTGACAAGCCTGCTTGGTCCAAAGCCTTGGTCAACTTATCCTTGACTTCATCAGTCTTGCCAAAGTAACCTGTCAGGTTATTCCACAAGGTCTTACGGCGATGAGTGAAACTAGCCTTGGAAACCTTAAAGAAGAAGTTCTCGTCCCTTACTGCTACAGCAGGCTCTGG
Organism: uncultured Streptococcus sp.; assembly: GCA_905372925.1. Lineage (GTDB taxonomy): Bacteria > Bacillota > Bacilli > Lactobacillales > Streptococcaceae > Streptococcus. The sequence goes on along the minus strand of CAJPRB010000001.1, from coordinate 30,394 downwards.
ACGGCGCACCATTTTCAAGATGGCTGAGTCCACATTTGGGGCTGGCACAAAGACCGTACGAGGCACGATGAAGGCAACCTTAGCTGTCATGTAATACTGAACCGCAATCGACAAACTACCGTAAGCTTTAGTATTTGGCTGTGCCGAGATACGATCCGCCACTTCTTTCTGCATCATGACGACAAACTCACTAAAAGGAATGCCACTCTCAATCAAGTGCATGAGAATAGGCGTCGTGATGTAATAAGGCAAGTTTGCTACTACCTTGATTGGTAGGTCAGGATTTTTGAAATTCTGGATATGTTGCGCCAAATCGACCTTGAGAATGTCCTCGTTAACCACTGTTACATTATCAAAATCACGCAAGGTATCAGCTAGGATTGGCACCAAACGGTGGTCAATCTCAAAGGCCATAACTTGAGCTGCACGCTCAGCCAAAAACTCCGTCAAGGCCCCAATCCCTGGCCCGATTTCGATGACATTAACCTGGTCATCAATTTCAGCTGTATCCACGATTTTTTGAAGGATATTAGTATCCGTCAGGAAATTCTGCCCAAAGGACTTTTTAAAGGTAAAACCGTGACGCTCCAGCACTGCCTTGGTCACGCTATAATCTGCAATTCTCATTTATCTACTCTTTATTCCTCATTACTCTTAAAACCATTAAAATAAAAATTATACTTTCCTGTCTTATCTACATTCTTTTTCTTCAAGAATCTATTAAAATTATCCTTTTCAAAAACTATTGTATTATAAACATTTTCATTCTTAATACAAAATATATAATATTTGAAATTATTAGACTTTTGTATTTTCTCTAAAAATAGACTGTTCCAGCCAGAGAATAAACTTCCAGCAATAAATTCGGATTTATTTTTCTCCGTTATATAATTTTTACTGATACTTATTTTTTTATTATTTATTTTATCATCAACACCTATGCCGTACGACACTAATCCATTAATAATATCCTGATAGATTTCTTTCCTAGTTTCTGACTTAGACTCTATTTCAAAAAACTTGTTGCCTAAAATATAGTTATCAGCTATAATTCCTTCTCGGGTATCAAACACAGTTCCATATTCTGAAACAGATGTAGAATGAAATTGCTCATTATTGACATTAGCAAAATCATCCTCATTCGAATCTCTGAATGTGCCTATAATCGTGTTATTTAACAATTTTTTCTCATTTTCTATAGATAATTGACCATTACTGATACTACAGTTGATGAATTCACATTTTTCAAATGAATTTAAATCAATAAAATCAGCAGAAAAAGTACACTCTACAAAGCTCTTATCTTTAAATTTTACTTTTTCAATCTCATATCCAGTAACACCAAATTCAACATAACTGAAATATTTAACTTCCTTGGAACCAAATATTTCTTCCTTTTTCAAAGATATTATTTCTCTCATAACTGGTTTCAGTGCTGTGCTCAAATTATATTTCCAGTTCTCCGCCAACTCATTCCCAGGATTCTCTATTCCTTTTGGATATTTTATTGAACAAATTGTAGACAATACTTGAACAAAGTCAAGAGAAATATCTAATTTTAATATCTCATTCCATTCCTTTAATAATTTATTATACGTATCAATGATATATTCAATTTTTCCCGCCTTATAAAAGGGTAACTCTTTGGTGTTACTAATATCTGCAACAAGTTCTGTAAGTTGCTTATCATAATACTTCACAGTGTCTCTAACATTATCAGACACAGTATTTTTCTTATTTTCTTTACTTTGTTCAATAGCTTGATTCCAAGTAACTAATGTCGGCAACGCAATAACTATGCCCGCTAATACTTCTCCTTGGGATAAACCATTAAGAATTAAATTCTTACCCTCAAAAAGATTATTCATATATAAAATAATACCAACAATCACAACTCCGACTGCAGCAAAACTCAACAATAATTTACCATCCTTATTTTTCATACAGCCTCCTATTAACTTAAATACACTACCTTCATTTTAACATAATTCTCTACACTTTAGAGTCTTTCTCATAACTTTCCATAGCCTCTTCTACTTCTGCCAAGGTTACTCCAAACAACTCTAAGCGCTTGAGGAGTTGCTTGCCGTTGGAATAGCCGATGCGGAGCTGTTCGCCTAGATACTCTCTGCGCCTACGACTGTCTGCTCCCGCTAAGAAACCTAGGCGAATCAAGTCACCACGACTGATGTCAAACTCATTCTCGTTTTCAAATTGCTCTGTCACCTGAGCGAGCGCTGTTTTCATATCTTCATAACTAGCATGTTCAATCCCCAGAGACCGTCCCTTGGTCTTGGACTTGGGAACTGCTTCATCTCGCTTGAGAAAGGCATGCTGGACTGTTGGAATAGCCGTCATAATCATGCGACGAATCCGCTCCCCATTAAAATCTGGATCGGTAAAGACAATCACTCCATGCAATTCATGCAGACGCTGAATGCGTTCTATATCCTGGTCATTTATTGCGGAACCTCGTGTTTCATAGGTCTCTACATCAAAGTAACGTTTGAGATTGGCCGTGTCATCACGCCCTTCAACCACGATAACTTGGGAAATTTTTTCTTTCATCACTTGCTGTCCAATCCAAAGATACGCTCTGCATTTGCAGTCGTTGCTGCTGCTAATTCCTCGGTCGTCATCCCACGCAAGTCGGCAATAAAGTTCACCACATAGCGTGTGTAGGCTGTTTTATTTTCACGGCCACGTTTAGGAACAGGAGCCAGGTAGGGGGCATCCGTCTCTACCAAAATCTTATCCAAAGGAAGCTCTCTAGCAGCTTCTTGGATATCCGTTGCTTTCTTAAAAGTCACCACTCCTGAGAAAGAAATGGTCATACCAAGCTCGACAAACTTCTCAGCCCACTCGAGAGAGCCTGAAAATGAATGCATAATCCCACCACGAGGACCAACGCCCTCGCTCCTGATAATCTCATAAGTATCTTCTAGCGCATCACGAGTGTGGACCACAAAAGGCAAGTTCAAATTCTTAGATAGCTGAATCTGACGACAAAAAACCTGCTCCTGCACTTCCTTAGGTGCTGTCATCCAGTGGTAGTCCAGACCAATCTCACCCAAGGCAACAACCTTGGGATGTTTTAGTTTTTCAAGCAAGTAAGCTTCTACCTCGTCTGTGTAAGTCCCTGCTTCGGTCGGATGCCAGCCAATAGTTGCGTAGAGTTGCTCATACTTCTCCACCAACTCTAGGGCACGCTCAATGGTCAGCTTATCAAAACCAACAATATTCATCCGAGTCACACCCATTTCAGCAGCCAGGGCGAGTTCTTCTGCCTCGCGTCCTGCAAATTCCTCTACATTTAAATGTGTATGCGTATCAAAAATCATCTCTTCTAACCTCATTTTCTTCCATCTATTATACCAAAAATAGCATCCCTCGGCTTGGAAAAATATCCAAAAACCAGTCATTCTCCCTTGACTGCCTTTTTTCAAAGCAGTATAATAACACTTATTGAAATTTTCATCAAAGGAAAAGAAAATGTTTAGAAAATTAAAATATACCTTTATCGGTCGACCACTCAAGTCTCTCACAGACGGCGAAGGGGGATTACTTGGAAAAATGCAGGCACTTGCAATGTTATCCAGTGATGCCCTGTCTTCTATTGCCTATGGACCTGAACAAGTCATTCTCGTTTTAGTCAGTCTCTCTCCTCTCGCTATTTGGTGGAGCCTCCCTATCGGTATCTTTGTCCTCTTACTCCTCGCTAGCTTGACCATTTCCTATCGTCAAATCATCCACGCCTATCCTCAAGGTGGAGGGGCTTATATGGTCACTCGAGAAAATCTCTCACCTGAACTAGGCTTAATTGCAGGAGGCAGCCTCCTTGTTGACTATATGCTGACAGTAGCCGTATCCGTTGCGTCTGGAGCTGATGCTATTACAGCAGCCATCCCTGCCCTCCATCCCTATAATCTTCATATCTCTATTTTCCTAGTCTGCCTGCTCATGCTCTTGAATCTAAGAGGCTTGAAAGAATCTGCCAGTTCACTGATGATTCCCGTCTACCTCTTTATCCTCAGTACCGTCTTTCTCTTGCTTTATGGGTTCTTTCAACTATTTACAGGTTCCCTAAACTATCAGGCAACTTCAACCATTGGACAAACTGTTCCGAGCCTTTCCATCGTTCTCCTATTGAGAGCCTTTACCAGTGGCTCTGCCTCTCTGACAGGGGTTGAAGCTATTTCAAATGCGGTACCATTTTTTAAAACTCCGAAAGAAAAGAATGCTGCTCAAACCTTGACCATCATGTCGCTCATTTTAGGATTTCTTTTTGCAGGCATTACCTTCCTAAACTACTGGATGGGCATCACGCCTCAACACGGAGAAACAATCCTCTCGCAAATGGCCAAGGGCATTCTTGGTGATTCATTCTTTGGTCATGCTAGCTACTATCTCTTCCAGTTCTCAACAGCCTTGATTCTAGCCGTAGCTGCAAATACTGGCTTTTCAGCCTTCCCTATGCTGTCCTACAATATGGCCAAAAACAAGTACATGCCTCATCTCTTTATGGAAAAAGGGGATCGCCTTGGCTACTCCAACGGTATCTTAACTCTGGCTTTTGGGGCTATGATTCTTCTTCTCATTTTTAATGGTAATACCGAACGTTTGATTCCTCTTTATACTATCGGGGTCTTCGTTCCCTTTGCCCTTTCTCAGACTGGGATGATTCGCCATTGGAAAAAGGAAAAAGGAGCAAACTTCTTAAAATCTGCCTTCGCTAATATCCTTGGGGCCATCATTTGTTATGCCATTGTCCTCATTTTACTCCTCTTCAGACTGGGTGATATCTGGCCATTCTTCCCAATTATTCTAGTCTTAACCTTCCTCTTTTTGTCCATCCACAACCATTACCAAAAGGTGGCTAAACAACTACGACTCTACGAAGGAATTGAAAAGCGCACTTATGACGGCAACCTTGTCCTTGTCCTAGTAGGAAATGTTACCAGAGTCAGTGTCGGAGCCATTAACTACGCTCAAAGTATCGGTGATGAAGTGTTAGCCATGCACATTTCTACTAAAGAAACGGCAGAAAAAGACCAAGAAATTCTTCAGGAATTTGCCGACTACTTCCCAAATATCACTCTGAAGAATATCAATACCAGTTACCGCGACATCATCACCCCTAGTGTTAAGTATGTCAAACGAATTGCCCAAGAAGCTAAGCAAAAAAACTACACCGTTACAGTCCTTGTCCCACAGTTTATCCCTAACAAGCCTTGGCAAAATATCCTGCACAATCAGATGAGCCTCAAACTAAAATACGCTCTCAGATGGCATGAAGACGTCGTTGTCGCCAGCTACTCTTATCACTTAAAAGAATAAAGAAAAGGCCCTACCAGAACCAAAAAACGTCTGGTGAGGCCTTTTTCTGAATCCAGCCACTATGCTTAACTAAAAAGCATGACTAGGAATATTATTGAATGTGGTTAGCTAAATCTTCTTGGGCTTTTTTGTTGGACTCAACTTTTTCTTTTTGCCATTTTTCATAAAGCTCTTGGTACTGTTTCGCAGTCACGGGATCTTTTTGCAACTCAAGGTATTTGTAGTTGTCCGCATCCCCTTTGTGTCCGACAAATGAGAAGGCTCCTGTGAACGGTACAGTCTTACGGAAGATTGGATTAGCTCCTCCACTTTGAACTGGCAGAAAGAGAGCACTATCTGTTAGCCAAGCTTGAACTTCGGCAAATTTCTCATAGCGAACCTGAGTGTTTTCAACTTCTTTATCTGCCTCATCCAACAACTTCTTGTAGGTAGAGAGACCGATTTTTTCCTTAACACCATTGTCTTTTCCTGGAGTCAAGCCAAGATTTTTTAACTGAGAACCAGAGTCTGGATCCAAGAGGTCAAGATAGGTCTTAGGATCAGAGTAATCTCCGCTCCAGCCTGAGATGTCGATGTCATAGTCCTTTTGTTCAGCTGTGTCAGCAAAGAAGGTTGCATTGTCTTTCTCGTCTGGAGAAAGTTGAATCACATCGATAACAATATTGTCTGATCCAAGTGTCTCCTCAACCGTCTGTTTGAAAGAACTGGCTTGCTGTACGTCCAACTTAGCAGTCTGGTCCACCGGCATGTCTAGATGGATTGGGAAGGTCACACCTTCTGCCTGCAAACTTTCTTTGGCTTTGGCAAATTCTGCCTTGGCTTTATCAGCATTCAAGAAGGCAGGCTGAGCGTCGTTTAGATTGACATTAGCCCACTCTGTACCATAGTTGACCATCTTTTCATTGACAGCATCTCCAAAGTTTTTCCCACCGATCTGAACAAAATTGCTTGGTGTGACCATGTTTCGAAGGATACGATCAGCTCCATCTTCTCCATTTGTCTGTGCGGCATAGGCATGACGGTCAAAGGCAAAGTTAATTGCCTGACGGAAGTCCTTATTTTGCATAGCTAGACGCGAATCCGTCTTTTCTTTATCCGTCTGTTTCATGGTTTGATTGTAACTTTGACGGTTGACATTGAAGAGATAGTAGAAAGTCACAGCATTTTGAGGGGTATAAGTAATTTTATCCTCATTCCCTTTTTTCAACTGGTCAAACACAGAGCTTGTCGGGAAAATACGTCCGTCTGTGTAGTTGCCTTCTAAGAATCCTCTAGCTAAACTATCTTGGTCTGAACCATCATAGAAGGAAAGTTTAACCTTCTCAATTTTCACATTGTCCTTATCCCAGTAATTAGGGTTCTTTTCAAACTCAATTAAAGATTTTGATGTGAAAGACTTAAACAAGTATGGCCCATTTGACAGGATACTAGATGGGGTAACACTTCCAAAATCATCTCCCTTAGATTTCAAAAAGGCTTCATTGACAGGGCTCAAAATTCCCCCTGTTGTCTTTGAATTCCAATAAGACTCCGGCTTGTTCAAGGTGTATTGGAGAGTATAGTCGTCCACTGCCTTGACTCCAACCGTCTCAAAGTCAGATGTTTTCCCTTCGACATAATCTGCCAAACCTTTGATTGAATCCCGTACCAAGTACAAGTTCTCAGCCTTTTTATCCGCTGCATACTTAAGACCTGTCACAAAGTCATGAGCTGTCACTTCAGCGTATTCTTCTCCTTCAGAGGTATACCACTTAGCCCCTTGGCGGATTTTGTAGGTATAGGTCAAGCCATCCTTTGATACCTTCCATGACTCCGCCATAGAAGGGACGAGGTTGCCGTACTTATCATTTTCCAACAAACCATCAATCAAGTTTGTCGTAATGCTAGAAGTCGAGCCACGTGTCGAAGTGATATAGTCTAATGTATCTGGATTGCTGGCAAATACATACGAGTAGGTTTTATCTGTATTTGATTGTGTCGAACTACAAGCCGCCATCAAGAAGCTTGCACTTAAAATTCCAGCCCCTAGTAGGAGGGCTTTTGATTTCTTCATAACTGTTCTCCATTTTTATAGTATATGAAACATTATACATTATTTCAGAAAAAATATAAAGCATTTACAGACTGATATTATAGGAAAAAAGAAAAGCCAGTAGACTCGAGTTCCTACTGACTTCTGTGTTGAATTCGTTTGGATTATGCAGCCAAAACTTTGCGTCCTTTACGACGACGAGCTGCCAATACGCGACGACCGTTTTTAGTTGACATACGGTTACGGAATCCGTGTTTGCGCGCACGACGAAGTTTACTTGGTTGATAAGTACGTTTCACGATGAATACCTCCTCATAGATTTTGTATTCGTTTAGCCGGCTATAAAGTGATCAGTTACTAAACATACTTTACTATTCTATCTGATTCTGCCACTTTTGTCAATAGCTCCAGGCAAATGTTTTCTAGCTTTTCCTATGAAAGCCCTTATCTACGATACTGTTTTAAGAAACGAGTCATCTTTTCTTGGATTTGTGCTAATTCGTCCACACGAGGGAGGTAAACGATACGGAAATGGTCTGGTTCCTTCCAGTTAAAACCACGACCATGAACCAAGAGAACCTTTTCTTGTTTCAAGAAATCAAGAACGAACTGTTCATCATCATCGATGCGGTACATACTGCGATCGATTTTAGGAAAGATATAAAGACCTGCCTTTGGCTTGACCGCAGACAAACCTGGAATATCTTGAATGGCATTATAGATAAAGTTTCTTTGTTCGTAGATCCGTCCACCTGGAAGGAGTAATTCGTCCACTGACTGGTGCCCACCTAGTGATGTTTGTACGACTTGCTGGGCCAAAACGTTAGAGCAAAGACGCATATTGGACAGCATATTAAGACCTTCAATATAACCCTTGACATGGTGCTTGGGACCAGACAAGACCATCCAGCCTACACGAAAACCAGCGATACGATGCGATTTTGAAAGACCATTCATGCTGACACAGAAGACATCTGGTGCCAAGCTTGCCACAGGCGTGTGTACATGCCCATCCATTACCATGCGATCATAGATTTCGTCCGCAAAGATAATCAAGTCATTTTGACGGGCAATCTCAATAATCTCCAACAAGAGTTCCTTAGGATAAAGGGCTCCAGTTGGGTTATTTGGATTGATAAGGACGATTGCCTTAGTATTGGAAGTAATTTTTGACTTAATATCGTCAATATCTGGGTACCACTCTGCAGTTTCATCACAGATATAGTGAACGGCATTTCCCCCAGCTAGGCTGACCGCGGCTGTCCAGAGAGGATAGTCTGGCATAGGCACCAAGACCTCATCGCCATTATCCAAAAGCCCTTGCATGGACATAACAATCAGCTCACTGACACCATTTCCAAGGTAAATATCATCAATGTCTACATTGGGGAAGTTCTTCAGTTGGCAATACTGCATGATGGCTTTACGGGCTGAGAAAATCCCTTTGGAGTCAGAATATCCCTCACTATCACGCGCATTCATAATCAAGTCATGAATGACCTCATCTGGCGCTGTAAAGCCAAATTCTGCTGGATTCCCTGTATTCAGACGTAAAATCTTTTCTCCGTTTGCTCGCATCCGCATAGCTTCTTCCAAAACAGGACCACGGATATCATAGGCAACATGCTCTAACTTACTAGACTTGTTATATTCTTTCATCTTGTTTCCTCAATTCATCGAGATAGTAACATTATACCACTAGAAAGGGATTGCGACAAGTTTCCTGAAATGAGCAAGTAAAGAAAAAACTCACAACGACTAGGTTCTCACCGTCTAAATAACTAGAATGCAGAAGTATTTTCTCACATACCAAAAGACAAACCTAGGAAGACTAATGCTAAAAAGGAATCATACAAAAGATTAAACATGAGAAAGAGCCCCCACGTGACCAAATAGTCCAAGCGACCACTTCTCTTTGCAATCACAAATAAAATGATGTGGTAGACTAAGTGAAAGAGAAGAAATCCAATAAAACCTGGATAGAGAACGGGCACGACTCTTTCCAGCTGCCAAAGCATCACTACTTCTCCTACAAGTGACGCAAGGATAATTCCATGATAAAGAAAACTTATTTTTTTAGAAGCTTGAACAGAGTCTTTCATACTTTCTCATCCCCTCACTATGTTTCCTAATATCCCGTTTTCTTTTATTTTAACATATCTCCACCAAATCGAATCTCCGATAATATTTATTTAAATATGATTTTTACTTTACTTCTTTAGTGAAAAGGGTTACAATAACAGTAAGAAAATTTCAGGAGGTTTCATTATGGCACAACGTTACCAAAATGTTATGGTTGCAATTGATGGTTCTAAAGAGGCAGACTTGGCTTTTGTTAAAGGTGTTTACACTGCTCTACGCAATGATTCCAAGCTCACCATTGCCCATGTTATTGACACACGCGCTCTTCAAAGCGTGTCTACCTTTGATGCTGAAGTTTACGAAGAACTCCAAGTTGACGCTGAAAGTTTGATGAAAGAGTACGAAAAACGTGCAAGAGATGCTGGTGTGACCGATATTCATACCGTCATCGAAATGGGAAATCCGAAAACCCTCCTTGCCCGTACCATTCCAGACGCAGAAAATGTTGACTTGATTCTCGTCGGTGCAACAGGTCTTAACGCCTTTGAACGCCTCTTGGTTGGCTCTTCATCTGAATACATCCTCCGCCACGCAAAAGTTGATTTGCTCGTCGTGAGAGAACAAGAAAAAACATTATAGGAACACAAAAGGAGCCTATTAAGGCTCTCTTTTTGTTTGCTTATTTACTTGCTTTTTTCTCTTTATGTCGTTCATAAGCCTTGATTTGACGTTGAATTTCTTTTTCAATCGCAGCTTCTGGAGCATATTTTTCTTCCCAGTCATCAGGCTTTAAGATTTTGTGCGTAACTGGGTCAAAATGAGCTTTCCCATCAGGGAAAATTTTCCCCATGTTTGCCTCATGAACAATATCAAAGATACGTTCGGGGTCCACTCCCATCAATACAAAACTACCGTATGTGAAATACAATGTATCGATCAAAGCATCCACTTGACCGACCAAGTTTTGCTTAGCGGGTGTTTTTTTCGCCACTTTCTCTGCCGCCTTATCAAGTGCCGCATGCATGCTTGCAAGTGACTGCTGGAATTCTTCCTCCGAAGAACTTGCCGCGCGGACAAACTCTACTAATTCTTCAATTTTAAAGTCTGCGCGGTGGGTTGCCCCCTCAACATCCCATGCCTGTGGCTCTTCTTGCGTCCGTTCATCCATCATGTGGTGGAAGGTTTTGACCTTATTAAAGTGGTAGTCTCGACTGACGAACACTTTTTCTGAAGCCAAAACACCAAAGTGCTCGAGCGCCTTGTGGATACCATCTTGTTGATTACTTGCCGTAATATGCTTGGCAACTTCTTTGACACTGCTGCTGCCATTTCCCATAGCGACCGACATACCAACACCCGCCAACATTTCCAGGTCATTGTCTGAATCTCCGAAGGCCATGACTTGGTTGAGATCAAAGCCATACTCTTTCCCAACTCGACGAATGCCTTCTAGTTTGGAATTTCCTTGGTTTATGATATCTGCTGCAAAAGGATTGCTTCGAGTTAATTTCAAATCTTCAAAATCAGCTGTTACCTTCTCAGATTCTTCTGGCGTCATCAGCATCAAAACTTGATAAATGGGTTGATTAATCAAGTTAAGTAGGTCATCTTCCTTTTGAGGAACTGCCTTGCTAACCATCCGATTAAAAGAGCGACTAACAGTTCTTGTTAGCACAGTCGGAATAAAACGACTAACCAGTTGAGAAAAGGATCCAAGACCAAATGACATAATTTTCGAACCAACAACGGCATGCTCGGTTCCAAGAGCGATTTCTTTTCGCTCTTTTTTAGCATAGGTAATCAATTGACGCAGGCTTGACTTAGCAATTGGGCTTGCAAAGAGCACCTTTTCTTTATTAAAAATGTATTGGCCATTGTAGGTCACCGCAAAATCCAAGTCCAAGTCTTCCATCAATTCCTTGACAAAAAACGGCCCTCGTCCTGTCGCTACTCCAACAAGTACCCCTTGCTCTTTAACAATCTTAATCGCATCCTTAGTGGATTTCAAAACACTCTTACGATCGTTGACTAGCGTTCCATCGATATCAAAAAAAACAGCCTTGACTTCCATCCTATCCCATTCTCCCCTTTTGTGTTACAATGATTATACCACATTTCAGAAAGAGTGACTAAATCATGCCTAAGAAAATCCTTGTTTTACATACAGGTGGGACTATTTCCATGCAAGCAGACGCCACTGGTGCCGTTGTAACTAGCCAGGACAATCCCATGAACCATGTTTCCAATCCACTTGAAGGGATTGAGGTTCACGCCCTAGACTTTTTTAATCTGCCAAGTCCCCATATCAAACCCAAGCATATGCTTGCGCTCTATCATAAAATCAAAGAGGAAGCTGATAACTACGATGGGGTTGTCATCACACATGGGACAGATACGCTAGAGGAAACTGCCTACTTCCTTGATACCATGGAAATCCCACACATGCCCATCGTTCTAACAGGGGCCATGCGTAGTTCAAACGAACTTGGTAGCGATGGTGTTTATAACTATCTGAGCGCTTTGCGAGTTGCCAGCGATGACAAAGCAGCTGACAAGGGTGTGCTGGTCGTCATGAATGATGAGATCCATGCAGCCAAGTATGTTACCAAAACCCATACCACAAACGTCGGCACCTTCCAAACCCCAACACACGGACCACTTGGTCTCATCATGAAGCAAGAAATCCTCTACTTTAAAACAGCTGAACCGCGAGTCCGCTTTGACCTTGAGCGCATACAGGGGCTGGTTCCTATCATCTCAGCCTATGCGGGTATGACCGACGAATTGATCAATATGTTAGACTTAGAACAACTGGAGGGCTTAGTTATTCAGGCTTTTGGAGCAGGTAATATTCCCAAAGAAACAGCTCAAAAATTAGAAAACCTCCTCCGAAAAGGCATTCCAGTCGCCTTGGTTTCACGTTGTTTTAACGGAATTGCGGAGCCCGTCTACGCCTATCCGGGCGGAGGAGTTCAATTACAAGAGTCTGGCGTTTTCTTTGTCAAAGAACTCAATGCTCAAAAGGCTCGACTGAAACTTCTCATTGCTCTCAATGCTGGACTAAAAGGGCAGGCACTAAAAGACTATATGGAAGGCTAAGCTACTTCTCTAGAATGTAAAAACAGGAAATCTCACGATTTCCTGTTTTTACTATTTACGTTTGCGTGTTGAGCGGCGTTCTGTCAAACCATGAGGCAAGAGAACTTCACGTTCTTCCAACTCTTCCTTGTGCATGATTTTAGTCAACATACGCATGCTGATAGCACCTAGATCATAAAGAGGTTGGGCAATCGTTGTCAGATTTGGACGAGTGAATCGTGCAATCTGAGAGTCATCTGTCGTGATGATTTCAAACTCTTCTGGTACAGATACACCATGATCCGCCAAGCCATTTAGCACACCTGCAGCCAATTCATCACCTGTCACAACTGCAGCTGTAGCTTGTGAAGAAACCAAGCGCTCTGTCAAGGCATAACCATCGTCATAGCTATATTTAGATTCAAAAACCAAGCCTTCGCTGTAAGAAAGTCCAGCCTTTTTCAAAGCTTCCTTATAACCAATCAACCGAATTTTACCGTTGATATCGTCAACAAGTGGCCCACTGACAAAGGCAATCTTTTCATTTTCCTGAAGCAAATGAGTGACAGCATCAATCGTTGCTTGTTTGTAATCAATATTGACACTTGGTAGCTGATGTTCTATATCCACAGTACCGGCAAGAACAACCGGTGTCCGTGAACGAGAGAATTCTGAACGAATCTTTTCAGTCAAGTGATAGCCCATAAAGATAATACCATCAACTTGTTTTGAAAAGAGGGTGTTAACCACTGAAACTTCCTTTTCATCATCTTCATCGCTATTCGCAAGGACGATATTATACTTGTACATTTCAGCAATATCATCGATTCCTTTGGCAAGTGTTGAGAAGTATCCATTGGTAATGTTGGGAATCACAACACCAACTGTCGTGGTTTTCTTGCTGGCCAAACCACGCGCTACCGCATTTGGACGGTAGTCAAGACGATCAATCACCTCTAGAACTTTTTTACGAGTATTCTCTTTAACGTTCTTATTGCCGTTCACTACACGACTAACAGTTGCCATTGAAACCCCAGCTTCACGGGCAACGTCATAAATCGTTACTGTATCATCTGTGTTCATTTCGTTTCCTTTCTATATTGAAAATTTCGCTTTCATGCATCTGCTTACTCCATTTTATCACTTATTGTAAACACTTTCAAGTATTTTTTAGAGAAACTTTGAAAAAATTTCACAACCTATTCCCATTTTGAAAAAGCGAGTACGATTTCTTGATTTTTGGGATGTTTTGCTGTATGATAAGGAAAAATAAAAGGAGGGAGGGAATGTTTATGGCTTTTACAAATACTCAGAGACGTTCGGCCAGTTTTGGCGTTGTGACCAGCTTGCCTGACGATGTTATCAACTCTTTATGGTTTATTATCGATCATTTTTTGAAAAACGTCTTTGAATTAGAAGAGGAACTTGAATTTCAACTACTAAACAACGAGGGGACCATTACCTTCCATTTCTCTAGTCAGCACCTGCCGACTAGTATCGACTTTGATTTTAATCATCCCTTCGATCCTCTTTACCCTCCTCGGGTCCTTGTTTTAGACATGGACGGGAAAGAAACCATCCTCCTTCCTGAAGAAATTGACCTATTTTAAAAACTCTAGCTTCTCGGCGCAAACTGCTGAGGAACTAGAGTTTTTTCTATTTGTTCAATTCTTGATACAAGTAGCGTATCGGCTGTTTGAGTACTGGATGAATAAAATGGGGAGCTATTTCCACTAATGGCTCAAGAACAAAGAGGCGTTCTGCTATATAAGGATGAGGCAAGATGAGGTCGTCTGTATAGATGACCTGGTCTTCTACAAAAAGCAGGTCCAAATCAATCAAGCGAGGCCCCCAATGCACTTCTCTCACCCGCCCCATTTCTGACTCGATGGCTAATAATGTTTCTAACAAGACTGGTGCTGGTAGCCAGGTTTCTACTTCAATCACCTGATTGGCAAAGCTATCCTGCTCCACACCACCCCAAGGCTCCGTCGTCAAGACACTGGACTCTTTGAGAATATGGATACCACGAACTCGCAGTTTGTCGATAGCTTGTTCCAAGTTTGCTTGCTTATCCCCCATATTGCTTCCTAGAGCGATAAAGGCCCGCTGCTTACGACGGTGAATGGTCACCGAGCAGGTATCCAGTGGCAAATGCACTGGCGCCCACGGTTTTTTTAGTTCCAACTCAATCTCTTGGACAAGAGGATAGGTCTCAAAGGTACGTTCAACTAGTTTATAGGCTACCGTTTCAATCAAGTCCTCAGCGGTTTCCTGAAACCAAATCGTCCACTGCTGACACAGTTCTCCGTAATGGACAGAAGCTGTCAAATCCAACTCTGTAGCCGCCTTGGTCATATCATAAGATAAGCTTGCGGAAATAACAAACTTCTGCCCCAATTCCTTCTCACTTGGAAAGAGACCATGATAAGCAAAAATTTCCAAATCTTTAATCTGCAGTTGATCCATAACTAGTCCTTTCTAGAAAAATCCGCTTAAAGCGGATTCTTTTTATAGTCCCATTAAACGATAAGCCTGGTCTCGGAGGTCTTTATCTGTTTCAAATACACCTCGCGCTACTGTCGTCAAGGTTGCCGTGCCTGGCTTTCTGACACCACGCATGCTCATACACATATGTTCCGCCTCAATGACAACAAAGGCTCCTTTAGCACCCAGATAGTCCATCAAGGCATCGGCCACCTCAATATTCAAACGCTCTTGAATTTGTGGTTTTTTAGAATAAACTTCAACCGTACGGGCAAGTTTGGACAAGCCTGCTACACGTCCATCTGGAATGTAGGCAATGTGCGCTCTCCCATAAAAGGGCAAGAAGTGGTGCTCACACATAGTATGGAAAAAAATATCCTTTTCTACAACCATATTATCATCAATAATCTCAAAGGATTTTGATAGATGTTCCTCCGCTGTCTGACCAAGACCTGAAAAAATCTCTTGGTACATACGGGCTACACGAGCAGGTGTTTCCTGCAATCCCTCGCGATTAGCATCCTCACCAACAGCTTCGATAATCATTTTTACAGCCGTTTCAATCTTTTGTGTATCCATTCTCGTTCTTCCTCTCCATCAGATAGGCTCTCACTTGGCTCAAGAAATACAAGGAACCTGTGACAATCCTAACTGTTTGTTTCTCTTCATTTTTATCTGTCAATTTCTGCTCTAGAAAATCCTGCCAACTTTGGTAATTGAGATTTCTAGACTTGGCTGTCTCTTTCAGCACGCTTTCATCAGTCGCCCGACTATCGTCAAAATGTGTAAGGGTAAGCTCGGTATCTGGCATTTCCCCTAGCAAGTCCAGCATATCCTCCAAAGCCTTGGTTTTGATGCAGGTAAAGAGGATTTCCTTATGATAATCCGCAAAGCGTTCTTGTAAGGTTGCTAGTAAAGCCTTGATAGCATGGGGATTGTGGGCCCCATCCAAAATCATCAAGGGGTCGCTAGACACGACCTCCAAACGCCCTGGCCATCTGGTCTCTTTCAAAGCTTGAGCAACCAAGTCATTACTTGCTAATTCTCGCCCAGTCTCCTGACAATAAGTGTCTAAGAGAGCAAGCGCCATCCCCGCATTTTCTACCTGGTGCAAGCCAAGCAGGCCTGTTTGAAAGCGACCTTGTCTGACAGAACTAGTATAATCAAAGATTTCACCCGCTACCACGCTTTCTTGATGACGAACCTGGTAATCTTTCCCATAGGCAAGTCGCGGCGCATTTTTAGCTTCTGCAATAGGGTCTATCACAGTCAAGGCTTCTTGAGTAATGCGACCTGTTACCAAAGGAATGCCTTGCTTGATAATACCAGCTTTCTGCTCTGCTATAGCTTCCAAGGTGTCACCAAGTAGAGCTACATGATCCAAGCCAATAGTTGTAATCCCTGTCAGAATCGGCTGGCAGACATTGGTACTATCCAAGAGTCCACCCATGCCGACTTCCATGATA
Source organism: uncultured Streptococcus sp. (assembly GCA_905372925.1). Lineage (GTDB taxonomy): Bacteria > Bacillota > Bacilli > Lactobacillales > Streptococcaceae > Streptococcus. The sequence continues at coordinate 13,912 of CAJPRB010000001.1, read as the reverse complement.
GCCACATCTACTTTCTCTGAGGAAAAATAATCATAAGCTAGAGCTGTGATAATCTCAAACTCAGTCGTTCCTTGTAAAGCAGCGACCTTCTCCCCCTCAAGCAAAGACCGATAAACTGCCATGAGGGATTCTAGCCTAGCCTCGGGAATGGATTCCCCATTGATGCTAATCTGATCCGTATAATGAATGAGATAGGGCGAGCTGAAAACACCAACTCTCAGACCTAGCTTTTCCAGCATATTTTTCAAAAAAGCAATGGTCGAACCCTTGCCATTGGTCCCTCCGATATGGATGGCCTTAAGTTTGAGATGGGGATTGCCTCGTAAAGCTAGGAGTTCCACCATTCGTTCCAAACCGAAATGCGGTTGGTCCGTTCGGTAGTTGGCAATCCACTGATTGTTTTCAATTTCTTTCATCTTATTTATATTGTTTTAAATCTAGATTTTCCGCATCATCTGCCAAACGAATGGCTGACGCAATTTCAACTGCCATCTTATGACTGGCTACATCGTGCACGCGCACTATTTCGACCCCCTGTCTCGCAGCGATACTGGTTACATGAGCCGAAGCCGTGTCCCGATTGCGGAAACCAACTTCCGTCTCAGGATTAACTTCAAAACCATTTTCTTCTAGGATATTGATGACAAACCGCTTGCGCGAAACACCAAGAAAGATTGGATAGCCTTGCTGGTGTAGTTTGTCCAAATCACGTAGAAGGAGTAGATTTTCTTTCTTGGTCAGACCAAAGCCAATCCCTGGATCCAGCAGGATATTTTCTTGTGCAATCCCAGCTTCTTCTGCTCTTGCTAGAGCGCGGTCAAAGAACGCGGTCATCAAATCTTCTACTGGTAGTTGTTCAAAGTACGCCAAGTCTTCATTTGTAAAAGGATCCCCAAATCCAAAACGAGGAAATATGAGCGAACTAGGGTGCTGAGGTCGAGCCATGACTGGATTAAACATGATGACTACTTGCGCACCAGCCTTAGCAACCACATCCGCCATTTTCTCATCTCCCATGAGACCAGTGATATCGTTGACCAGATTGGCGCCAGCAAACAAAGCAGTCTCTGCCACCTGACTTTTCCAAGTATCGATAGAAATGAGGACATCACTTTCCTCACGGATAGCTTTGATGACTGGAACAACACGCTGGATTTCCTCTTCTATCTCAACATAGCTACTTCCAGGACGAGTCGATTCTCCACCGATATCTAGCATACTTGCTCCTTCAGCTATCAATTTACGAGCTTGCTGAAGAGCCTGGTCAACAGCAAAAAACTGTCCACCGTCCGAAAAGGAATCTGGGGTTACATTGATAATTCCGCAAATGGCTGTTTTTGCCTGACTAGCTTTATTGGACATAAGGTCACTCCTCAAGGTTTTTCACCACATTATTTCTCTATTTTACCATAAAAAGAAAAAGATGGATACGCCAGCATTTATCTTTTCCAAGTAAGGAAATGGTTTAGAAAGGCAAGCCTACATTTCGACTAATCAAAACCAGTAAAGCCAGCAAACAAAAGGCGATACCATTGACAATCATATGAAGCAAGATTGACATCTCTAAACGTTCTGTTCTGTAGGCTGTCCAAGTTAAAACTGTCGACATTCCTCCATAGATAAGGAGAGAAGGCAGATTGGTCGGTGTGTGGAGCAAGGCAAAGACGACTGCACCTACAAGATAACCCAACTTCTCCTTCCCGCGGAAGATCTTTTTAGGGATAATTCCACGACACAATATTTCCTCACAAATGGGAGCAATCAGAACCAGTAAGAAAAAACTGGAAATCAGCGAGCTATTCTGAACCAGATTATTAATAGTTGATTGGTTGCTGGTCGTAGATTCATTCATCAGACGAAGCAAGGCAGATCCGAATAAATTACTTGTGAAAATAACCAAATAACTCAAAACCAAGCGGGCTAGATCTTTTGCCTTGAAAAAAGAAAGATTGAAGCTCGCAATCTCTGTTTTTCGCGCACTAAAGATAAAAACACTTAGAATAGCAACCGACAGCAAAGCCACTAAGAGTCCTGACTGGAGGAGCGGGAATTGTCTAGCGGATAAAAGGGCAGATAAAATTAAGGGAAGTTGAGATAACACCAGTCCTATTAAAAAAATCAACACCCATATTCCTCTATCCAGAATTTCTTGCCAGATACTTTTTTTCTTCATGATATACCTCCTTATAATAAAAAGGGGAGGACCCCCTTTCTATATTATACCATTTATAGCGCCATGCTGATATAGTTCAGGATAAACAAGGCATCCAAAATCCAAATCATCACGTGCACATCCTTGGCTTGACCTTTGACAAGTTTTGTCAAGGTGTAAGTCAAGAAACCAACAGCAATACCTTGTGTGATAGAGTAGCTGAATCCCATAAAGATAGATGTGAAGAAGGCAGGAACCGCTTCAGCCATATCATCCCAAGGAATGTTTTTCAAGTTAGAAAGCATCATGATTCCGACGATGATCAAAATTGGCGCTGTTGCAGCTGTCGGAACAATCGCTAGAAGTGGGCTAAAGAAGCTAGAGAGAGCAAAACAGATCGCAACTACTAGGGCTGTCAAACCAGTACGTCCACCAGCACCAATACCCGCCGCAGACTCAACATAAGTCGTAACGTTTGAAGTACCTGCAATGGCACCTACTGAAGTCGCCACCAAGTCAGAGTAAAGAGCCTTGTCCAATTTAGCGGACTCATGGTTTTCCCCACTTGTCGCAACGATACCAACTTTTTCACCAGTACCGATAAGAGTACCAATTGTATCAAAAATATCCGTTAATGAGAAGGCAAGAATAGCCATCAAGGTTTCTGGTAAACGTGAAGTGTTTGAAATCAAAGATCCTAAACCTTCTGAGCCCAGAGCGGCACCAAACAAAGTCCCAAGGTCATTAACTGCTGATGAAAGATTGTTGCTAGCGAAGTCAATCCCTGATAATTTCACAACACCAACAGCAATGGCAAGCACAGTCGTTGTTAAAATAGAAAGAATGATTCCACCTTTGATTCCTTTAACAACAAAGAAGATGGTAATAGCCAGACCAGCAAGAGCCACCAATACTGCTGGAGTATTGAAGTCTACCAATCCTGGAACGGCTGCTGAGTTTGCAGTAAGTGCAGCTTGAGCCTTGTCTGCTCCTTCACCTGCTACAGTATAAGTACCTGGGTCAATTGAGAATTTCAAGAGACCAGCATTCTTAATCCCAACATAGGCAAGGAAAACACCAATACCAGCGGAAATAGCTGAACGAAGTGTTGTAGGAATAGATTCGATGATCATTTTACGAACATTTGTCAAGGTAATAATCAGTGAAATAATTCCACAAATGAAGACCATACCAAGAGCTTCTTTCCAAGTATAGCCCATCCCAAATACAACTGTAAATGTAAAGAAGGCATTTAGTCCCATACCTGGTGCTTGTGCGTACGGCAAATTAGCATAGAAAGCCATCATCAAGGTACCGACTACAGAACCGATAATCGTTGCCAAGAACACACCTTGAACAGGCATCCCTGTTTGTGAAAGCATTTGAGGGTTTACAAAGAGAATATAACTCATTGCAAAGAATGTTGTTAAACCAGCAAGCACCTCTGTACGGACATCTGTCCCGTGCTCTTTTAGTTTAAATAGTTTGTCCATGTTTAATCTCCTTTTGTTTTTTTACGAACAATGAGAGTATTATATCATTTATCATTCACCTTTTCAATATGTTTGTTTGATTTATTTAACAAAATGAAATTTCTATTTTTGTTTTGAGTCTGTTTTTCTGCTTTCTTTTTGATATAATAGTAGACATCTTATCTGGAATGTACTAGGAAGGTTTATATGACTAAAAAAATTATCGCAGTCGATTTGGACGGAACCCTGCTCAACTCAGAGAGTAAGATTTCAGATTTTACTCGAAACACAATTAAACGAATTGCTGAAAAAGGCCACCATGTCATCATCACTACTGGGCGCCCTTACCGTATGGCAAAAGAATTTTATCAGGAACTAGAGTTACACACACCTATGATCAACTTCAATGGTTCCCTTACCCATCTGCCAGGTCAGACTTGGGAACACGAAAAGTGCTTGACCTTGGACAAAAAATACCTCTTAGACATGGTCAAACGCAAAGAGGATATCCAAGCCGACTTTATTGCAGGAGAATACCGCAAGAAATTTTATATCACGGCTCCTAATGAAGAAATTGCCAATCCCAAACTATTTGGTGTAGAAAATTTCCAACCAGAAAATCAATTCAAATCTGAATTGGTGACCAAGGACCCTAACTGTATCCTCTTGCAAACAAGAGTCGATGATAAATACGCGCTAGCAGATGAGATGAATCGTTTTTACCAACACCAACTAGCAATCAATACCTGGGGAGGGCCCCTCAACATTCTCGAATGTACACCAAAAGGGGTCAACAAAGCCTTTGCTTTAGAATACTTGCTCAATGTTATGAACCGTGACAAAAAAGACCTGATTGCCTTTGGTGATGAGCATAATGATACCGAAATGTTGGCATTTGCAGGCAAGGGATATGCCATGAAAAATGCCAATCCCGATTTACTACCATATGCTGATGAGCAACTCTCTCTGACAAATGATGAAGATGGTGTTGCCCATACCCTACAAGATTTATTCCTATGACACTCAAAAAGTTAGCTTGTGCTAGCTTTTTTGATTTTCACAATTTTTCAATCAATCGGCCTGTTTTCATTTTTTTATATTAAATTACTCCCTTATCTTTTTAAACATTTTTACAAAAGATTTATATATTAACATTTTGTAAGCGAGTTTTCATTGAAAACCAACACATATTTATAAGAAATGGTTGATTTTTGTTTGAAAACGGTTTATACTTAAAGTTAGGCTTAAAGTTTTCTTAAACAAATAGTCAAACATTTTAAAGGAGGAATGACAATAATGAGTATCGGAATCATTATTGCGAGCCACGGCGAATTTGCTGCGGGTATTCATCAGTCAGGATCTATGATCTTTGGTGAACAAGAAAAGGTTCAAGTTGTAACCTTTATGCCAAACGAAGGTCCTGATGATCTATACGCTAAGATCAATAACGCTGTTGCTGCATTTGACGCAGAAGATGAGGTTCTAGTATTGGCTGACCTTTGGAGTGGATCTCCGTTCAACCAAGCTAGCCGCGTGATGGGAGAAAATCCAGAACGTAAATTTGCCATCATCACAGGACTTAACTTGCCGATGTTGATCCAAGCCTACACAGAGCGCCTTATGGACGCGAATGCAGGTGTGGAAAAAGTCGCTGCGAATATCATTAAAGAAGCCAAAGATGGCATCAAAGCTCTTCCTGAAGAGCTTAACCCAGTTGAGGAAGTTGCAAGTGCTGCAGCTGCTCCTGCTGCCCAAGCTGCTATTCCAGAAGGAACTGTTATCGGTGACGGTAAACTGAAGATCAACCTTGCTCGTCTAGACACTCGTCTGCTTCACGGTCAGGTTGCAACTGCTTGGACACCAGATTCAAAAGCAGATCGTATCATCGTTGCTTCAGACAACGTTGCTAACGACGATTTGCGTAAAGAATTGATCAAACAAGCAGCTCCTAACGGAGTAAAAGCCAACGTTGTTCCAATTCAAAAATTGATCGACGTTGCAAAAGACCCACGTTTCGGTGACACTCATGCCCTTATCTTGTTTGAAACTCCACAAGATGCACTTCGTGCAATCGAAGGTGGCGTGCCAATCAAAACCCTTAACGTTGGTTCTATGGCTCACTCAACAGGTAAAACAATGATTAACAACGTTTTGTCTATGGACAAAGACGATGTTGCAACCTTTGAAAAAATGCGTGACCTCGGTGTTGAATTTGACGTACGTAAAGTACCAAACGACACGAAAAAAGACTTGTTTGACTTGATTAACAAAGCAAACGTTCAATAATTTTAATCTGTTTTTATCATTTTTGAAAACAGGATTAAATACTTTATTAAAACTAAATAGAAAAGGAATAAAACCATGTCAGATATTTCAATCATTTCTGCTATCTTGGTTGTAGTTGTTGCCTTCCTTGCAGGTCTTGAAGGTATCCTCGACCAATTCCAATTCCATCAACCAATCGTCGCATGTACCCTTATCGGACTTGCAACTGGTAACCTCGAAGCAGGTGTTATGCTTGGTGGATCTCTTCAAATGATCGCCCTCGGTTGGGCAAACATCGGAGCTGCCGTTGCTCCTGACGCTGCTCTTGCCTCTGTTGCAGCAGCAATCATCTTGATCAAAGGTGGTAACTTTACTACTGAAGGTATCGCCGTTGCAACAGCAACAGCTATCCCTCTTGCCGTAGCTGGACTTTTCTTGACTATGATTGTTCGTACAATCTCAGTTGGTTTGGTTCACACTGCTGATGCTGCTGCTAAAGACGGAAATATTGCGGCTGTTGAACGTGCTCACTTTATCGCCCTTCTTCTTCAAGGTCTTCGTATTGCAATCCCTGCTGCATTCCTTATCGCTATCCCAGCTTCTGCCGTTCAAGATGCTCTTAAATTGATGCCAGACTGGTTGAATGGTGGTATGGCTGTCGGTGGTGCTATGGTCGTTGCCGTTGGTTACGCTATGGTTATCAACATGATGGCAACTCGTGAAGTATGGCCATTCTTCGCTATCGGTTTTGCACTTGCTGCGATTTCTCAATTGACTTTGATTGCCCTTGGTGTCATCGGTGTTGCCCTTGCCTTCATCTACCTTAACCTTACAAAACAAGGTGGAAACGGTGGCGGCGAAGCTGCAACTTCTAACGACCCAATCGGTGATATCCTAGAAGACTACTAGAAAGGGGAACAATCATGGCTGAAAAAATTCAATTATCAAAATCAGATCGTCAAAAAGTTTGGTGGCGTTCACAATTCCTTCAAGGTTCTTGGAACTACGAACGTATGCAAAACTTGGGTTGGGCTTACTCTTTGATCCCAGCTATCAAAAAATTGTACACTAAAAAAGAAGACCAAGCGGCTGCTCTTGAGCGTCACCTTGAGTTCTTCAACACTCACCCATACGTAGCTGCTCCTATCATGGGGGTTACTCTTGCACTTGAAGAAGAGCGCGCTAACGGTGTTGAAATCGACGACGCGGCTATCCAAGGGGTTAAGATCGGTATGATGGGACCTCTTGCTGGTATCGGTGACCCAGTATTCTGGTTTACAGTTCGTCCTATCCTTGGAGCCCTTGGTGCATCACTTGCTGCATCTGGTAACATTGTTGGTCCCCTTCTCTTCTTCTTTGGATGGAATGCTATCCGTATGGCCTTCCTATGGTATACACAAGAGTTCGGTTACAAAGCTGGATCTGAAATCACTAAAGACATGTCTGGTGGTATCTTGAAAGACATCACCAAAGGAGCATCTATCCTTGGTATGTTCATCCTTGCCGTTCTTGTACAACGTTGGGTATCTATCAACTTTACTGTTAACCTTCCAGGTAAACAATTGGCAGAAGGTGCTTACATCAACTTCCCAGAAGGACCTGTATCAGGTGCTGAGTTGAAAGGTATCCTTGGTCAAGCACTTGGTGGATTGAGCCTAGATAAGATTCAACCACAAACCCTTCAAGGTCAGTTGAACTCATTGATCCCAGGATTGATGGGACTTCTCCTTACTTTCCTTTGCATGTGGTTGCTTAAGAAAAAAGTATCACCAATCACAATCATCCTTGCTCTCTTTGCAGTAGGTATCGCAGCTCGTTTCTTCGGTATCATGTAATCCAAGCCATCGAGAATATAGATAAAAAAGAATCAGGATTAAACCTGATTCTTTTTGTGTGTCAACTTTTTCTCCTAGTCAGATAATGCAAGCCCCCAATCACTACTGCTAGGATGGCAACATAGAGCATTTGAGTGGTTTCTAGAGGCACGAAAGCTCCTTGCAGGATAAAGGTATTGGCAAGTACGCCAACAAGGGCTACAAGGCTCAAAAGTGTGAGCAAGGCTAGTTTGTATCGATTAAAGGGAATGCTGATCTTGGCAACTAGACACAGACCATTGATTAAAGCAAGGAGGAAGCAAATAAATTTGACCTGACCTGGGGCAGTGATAAAGAAGTTAGTCAGGAGTACACTAGCAACCAGAATGCCACCACCAATCGCAGCATTGGTCAAAATATCTCGCATAAAATGTGTGCTGACCTTTTCTTTATTGGACTCAAAAGTTAGGAAGAAGGATGGAATCCCAATCGTAATAGCTGAAATGATTGTAAACTGAATGGGGATAAAGGCAAATTCCAAACCAAAGATCACACTCAAAATCGCAAACACGATGGAGAAGAAGGTCTTTGTTAGAAAAAGAGAAGCTACCTTTTGGATGTTATTGATGACACGGCGTCCTTCCATCAAGATATCATAAAATACTGCAAAGTCATCTGTCAGGAAAACAATATTGGAGACGCTTTTGGCTGCACTGGTAGCACCATTCATAGCAAAACTAATATCTGCTTTTTTAAGAGCTAGAACATCGTTGACTCCATCACCACTCATAGCAACTGTTTTCCCAGCATTTTGCAAAATAGATACCATCTTTTGCTTCTGTTCAGGTGTCACACGTCCAAAGATTTCGTGTTCCAAGACCACTCTTTCAAAATCTTGTTCACTCACCTTGGTCATATCAATCGCACGGGCTTCTTCCTTAAAACCTGCCTTACGAGCCACTCCATATACAGCCACATGATTATCACCACTGATAATCTTCACTTCAACACCTTGAGATTCGAAATAGTCAAAGGTTTCCTTGGTATTTTCCTTGATCTCATCTGACAGAACGACATGCCCTAATAGTTCCATATTGGCTGGACTCATGATGTGGTCCTTACTATGGGCAAGTGTCAAGATTCGAAAACCTTGCTGTTTTAGATCTTCATAGTAGGTATCCATCGGCTGGGTAAATTCTAAAAACTCATAGGCGCCAAAGAAATAGGTCCCACCATCTTTTACTTGGACAAAGGAATACTTGTTTTTACTTGAAAAGGCACCAACTTCTTGAACTTCCCATTTTTTCTCACACGTTAAGTAAGTCTTCAGAGCCCGCGACGTCGCATTTTCATCCTCAAAATAAGCTAGATAAGAAGATAGTTTCTCTGCCACATTAGCATCCATTTCTTGGACCTTCATATTACCAGTCGTGATGGTACCTGTCTTATCAAAACAAAGAACATCTACTCGCGCCAAGGTCTCCACACAATATAGTTCCTGCACCAGAACCTTCTTTTTAGCCAGCTTCATGGCCGCTACTGCTAGGGATACACTAACCAGGAGAATCAAGCCCTCTGGAATCATACCAACCAAAGCACCAGAACTTCCCAAGACAATCTCAACATAAGTCCGCCCTAGACTAAAACCTCTGAAATAGAGGAGAATCGCAACTGGCACCAGCAAGATAGAAACGATTTTTAAAATCTTATCCATGTAATCGCGCAGTTGAGAAGGATATTTTTTGAATTCCTTGCTGGATTTTGCGAGTTTGTTAATATAACTATCGGGACCCACAGCCGTTACTCTGACGAGACAAGTGCCGCTGACGACATTGCTTCCGCTCATCAGCTTGTCACCAACTGTTTTAAAGACTGAATCACTCTCACCAGTCAGCAAGGACTCATCAACTTCAATATTCCCTTCAAGTACTTCTGCATCGACAGGCACCTGATCACCTAGATTGAGATGCAGATACTCCCCTAGAACGATGTCTTCTGGATCAATCTCGATCGTTTGACCATCTCGGTTGACTCTGTACTTACTTTTACCAAGCAAACTTAGCTTTTCTAAGGCATTTTTTGAACGCACTTCTTGGAAAATCCCAATGGCTGTATTGATAGCAATCACACCTAAAAAGAGCATGTTCTCAAATCGCAAGGTTGTGGCTACCAGAACTGCCAGAGCCAAGTTCATGGCATTAAAAAAGGTGAAGATATTTGAAACGACTATTTCCTTGGTTGTTTTATAAGGTTTAATATCACTAATATTTCGTTGACGATCCTTGATGTCTTGACTGCTTAAATACTTCATTTCTACTCCGATATCCTTTTGTACTACTATAATAACACATATCTTTTTCTCTGTCACTTAAAGACTCAAAATAAGAAGAACTCCCTTGGCAAGCATCATCTATCGCCACTTCAAGAAGAACTTAAAAAGAAGCCAGGATTTCCCTAACCTCTTTTCTTTATGCTTTATTCTGCCAAGGCTCCCATTGGGTCCCATGGTGCGAGCACGATTGGTTCTGCTTCATAAGCAGCTTGTTCTTCTGCTGTCAGCAATTCCTTACGGACAACGATTTGGTAAGTGTATTCATCCATCCAAGCGTCTGAGGCAACAAAGTAACCATCTGTACCGACCTTGTCTCCCCATGAGTTTTCAACTTTCCACTTGGTTGATTTGCCATTTTCATCCAAATCAACACCTGTCAAGACCATGGCGTGGGTCATCAAGCTTTCGCTGTAGTCCAAGCGTCCAGCCTTGTCTTGAGTCAGTTGAATATCCATACTTGATTCAAAGTCATAAACATCTGTCGCAAGGATTCCAGCTTTGCGGTTGCTAAGTTGGCCGACATCTGAACCAAACCAAACAGTTTCTCCTGTTTGCATTTGGGCAATCGCCAATTCTTTCAAGCGCTCCATTGGAACGTTGATGTAGCGAACTGCACGGCTACCAACCACATTTCCCAACATCTCAACTGTGTAAGATTTGCCGTATGGTTTGTCAGCAGTTGGTGCGTTGATAACAGAAACATAGTCTTCTAGAGGAAGATTGACATATTTCTTGTAAAATTCCTGTGGTGTGATTCCTTTTTCACTTTGGTAGTTATCATCCTTATCGCGATAAGCAAAGTCAAATTTACGTGGTGGAAGTCCTAGTGACATAGCAAGGAAGTTAAAGATTTCTTGCAAGAGGTCTTCTTTCTTAGCTTGAACAGTCGCTTGGTCTGCACCAGAAGCGAGCAAGTCACGCAAGATTTGAGCATCTTGACGAAGCAATTTGTTAAGGATTGCATTGAGCTCACGGCTATTGCTAGATGAAACTGACTCAGGATAAACAGACTTAGGAACGACACCGTATTTCTCAAAGAGGGCAACCACCATATCCCACTGTCCACCGTCTTGTTGAGGGGTTTGGAGTAGGAAGCCAACCTTGCGACTGGTCAAGTCTTGGTCTGCAGTTGCAATTACTTGCTCCAGGAACCAGTTGGATTTCTCGTACTTGTCCCAGAAGAAGGTGTGGGCTTGTGACAACTCAAAGTTTTCCAGTTTGTATTGAGAGATGAGTTTGTGGCGGAAGGTGTTGAGAGCTGCAAACATCCAGCAACGACCAGATGCTTTCTGGTTAGTAACCTTGTCCTTGGTCAAATCCAATGAGAAAACAGGTGTATTGTCTACATGGCTTTGGCGACGCTCTAGGGCTGCAAAAATTCCGTTGTGACTGGCAGCATTTTCAATCGCTTGGTATTTGACATTTGCTTCATAGTTGGCAAATAGTTTATCTGTAAATGATTCTTGAATCGCGTTCATAGATTCCTCCTTTTATTCTACTGTCTATTATAACTCTTTTCACAAAGGAAGCAACTGAAAAACGAAAAAGGCAGGGACATTCTCCCTACCTTTTTACTAAAATACATTGACTTAATCAATACTAGCAAGAAGCTCCTCTAACTCCTCCTTGGTCAGGCGACGCCATTCTCCTCGTTCTAAGTTCTCATCCAAGACTAGAGTTCCCATAGTCAAACGTTGTAGGTCTACCACTTCCTTGCCACAATAGGCCACCATGCGTTTGACTTGATGAAACTTCCCTTCTGCTATGGTCACCCGAACCTGGCTCTCATCCTTATCTGAATCCACTGACACAATCTCCAGCTTAGCTGGCTGGCAGGTAAAGTCCTTGAGCGGAATGCCCTTGGCAAATGTCTCCACATCTTCTTGGGTCATAATTCCCTCGACTTGTGCCAAATAGGTCTTATCCACATGACGTTTTGGTGAAAGAAGAGCATGAGCTAGTTTGCCGTCATTGGTCAAGAGCAGAAGACCATGCGTATCGATATCCAAGCGCCCTACTGGGAAAACTTCCTTGCTCCGAGCAATATCGTCCAACAAGTCCAACACCGTTCTGTGTTTAGAATCCTCTGTCGCTGAAATAACGCCTTGAGGCTTGTTCAGCATGTAATAGACAAACTCTTCATACTCCAGCACTTGGCCATCAAAGCGAATCTCATCTCTTTCTTCATTAATCTGCAGTTTAGCTGACTTTTCTTTTTTACCATTTACCGTCACGCGCCCAGCTTTAAGCAAGTTTTTGACTTCCGTCCGACTCCCTACAGCACAAGCAACTAAAAATTTATCTAATCTCATAGAACTATTATATCATACTCAAAAGGAGGCTGGCTCAATGACCAACCTCCTTTTTTCTAATTTTTCAAGAAACTAACTTCCTCGTCTCCAGAAAATAGCTAAGACAAGCATAGCACCCAAAACAGCAGGGATAATGGCCGTTCCAGCTATAATTGGACCCCATGAACCAAATAGTAATTGTCCTAAAAAGGCACCAATCCAGCCGAGAAACATTTTTCCAAAGCATCCCAGGCGTTCTCCACGATTGGTCAAAGCACCTGCCAAGAGTCCCACTAGGAGACCAACAAACATACTTCCTATCATCTTGGCTCCTTAATTTGCCCAATCTCCGTTACGGAAGAGAGGTACGCGTGTTCCATCCTCACGGATACCATCGATATCCATCTGATTAGAACCAATCATAAAGTCCACGTGAACATCTGAACGGTTAAGTCCCGCAGCTTCAAGTTCTTCTTCGCTCATCTCTGCGCCACCAACGACGCTAGTCGCATAGGCTGCACCAATAGCCAAGTGGTTAGAAGCATTTTCATCGAAAAGGGTGTTAAAGAAGGTAATTCCTGACTGAGAAATCGGGCTTGGATCTGGTACCAAGGCACATTCACCCAAGGCACGCGCACCCGCATTTTCAAAGACAAGGTCTTTCATGACCTGATCACCCTTTTCAGCAGTAATGTCAACGATTTGTCCATCCTTGAAGGTTACTTTAATCCCTTCGATGATATTGCCGTTATAGCTAAGTGGTTTTGTAGAAGTTACATAACCATCTGCACGACGGAAGTCAGGGGCAGTGAAGACTTCCTCTGTCGGCATATTTGGCAAGAATCCTTCTCCTTGCGCATTGATAGCACCAGCTGATTCCCAAACGTGGTTCTTAGGTAAACCAAGTGTCAAATCAGTTCCCGGTGCTGTGTAGTGAAGGGCTGAGAATTGTTCTTTATTGAGCATTTCTGCCTTGCTCTTAAGGATAGCAGCATGCTCTTCCCAAGCTTTAACAGGATCTTCTTCGTAGACACGGCAAGTTTTGAAGATTTGATCCCAGAGGAGGTCCACTGCTTCTTCATCGCTCGCAGCATTTGGAAAGACTTTCTTAGCCCATTCAAGTCCAGCAGCGGCTGCTACAGTCCAGCTAACCTTGTTGGATTGCGTTGCGATACGCATTGGCTTCATCGCAAGTCCCATAGCTTTAGCAGAAGCCGAAAGCTTGTCAGCATCCACTCCGTTCAAGGCACCTGGATCAGATGAGCGAACTCCAAGACGGCTAGCCTTGTTCTCCAAGAGATAGTTCATCTCAGCAATCTTGTATTCTGGTACATTGTCCAAACGCTCCATTGGCGCGTGGAGGAATTTCTCGCGATTGATGACATCATCTGTCCACTGAACGATAACCTCATGTGCACCTAAAGCATAAGCTTCTTTCACGATCAAATGCGCCAACTCGCGTTGCTCCACATCGATAGAGAGAGCCAAAGTGTGACCAGGTTGCACGTTAATTCCGTTCGCAACCAACAATTTTGCATATTTTTCTAGATTTTCTTTAAAATTTGGTAAAACCATTTTGTTTTTCC